>NZ_CP005086.1 GCF_001563265.1 Sphingobium sp. TKS
ATGAAGCTCGATTCGGACACCGTTGAAATCGAGGTTACTTCCGACCTGGAGGGCCTAGGCAGGACGCTTCGGGTCGCTGATGCGATTCGCCGTCGCGACTTAGACTTTGTAAGCAAGCCGGGGGAATTAGTCGAATCGGAGTTCGAAACCGGCTCGCTAAGTGCCGCCGGAAGAAAGGCTTTTGCGCTTATGTTGCGCAAGGCTGGACCAGAAGCCGGCGAGGACAACAAGACGTTCACAATTACGAAGAAGGAGCTGCGGGGCTCTCACAAAGGTAATGAACGAATTCAGCCGGTGATGGACGAACTGCTGCGTGTCATCGTCCGAATTCGAACGACCACGAAGAAGGGAAAACCGGCAATCATGTCGCAGTCCCTCCTCTCCAGTTGTGTAGAGGAAATATCCGAAGATGGCATGAGCGTGGTCGAGTATGAGTTCTCGGAGAGCTTCAAGCGCGTCATCCAACGCTCCGATTACTATGCCAGGGTTAACCTCGGTGTGATGCTTGCATTGCAGTCACGCTATTCGCTCACTCTCTACGATCTCGGTTGTTTGATCATCAATCGCCAGAACCGCGTAGTCAAAATGAACGTTGAGGAATTGCGTCGCAGGCTTGGTGTGCCGGAAGGGAGTTTCAAGAACTTTGCCGAATTTCGACGCGATGTTCTCGCTAAGTCCAAATCTGAAATTGATCAGTTGGCCGACTTTACCGTTGAATGGGAAGAGGTCCGCGGATCCGGTCGGGGACGGCCGGTCGAGGCAGTCAAGCTGACGTTCAGCCCTAAAAATCCTGACGAGCAGGAAGAGACCGCGAAAGAACTGGATCGCCCGAAGATCGGGAGGCGCGCGCGAAGAGACGGGGCGGTTGAGGAGATAACGGCTGTCACTGTGTCAAAGCTGACCGGAAGTAGGCCCTTCCCAACCGGATCATTGCATTTCTGTGGAGATCAGCACCTACTGACGATCGTAGCCGACTTTGGTGGCGGTTGGGACAAAGACTTAATTGCCAGGGCGTTCCGTGACAAAATGGGGGATCGCCTCCTGACCCTTACAGGCTCTGCGCTCTACAAGGCATGGGAAGGCTTCTGCAAAGGCTTCGTTGGTATGCGCGGGAAGGCGTAAACCCGATCACCCTCCCCCGGTTCCTCATATAAACGACGACCGTGGCTAGACTGGGCCCCTCCCCTCACTTTCGGCCAACTCGATAAGCGCCATGATCCCGTCAGGGAGACTCAAATTGCGGTCATCACACCAACGCACGAGGCGATCGCGTTCGGGTGGTGAGAGACGCATGCTAATATGAAGCGACCGAGCGGGTCCTCGCTGAGGCTTTCGCTTCGGAGTGACCGCCATGTCAGCGGCAACCTGAGGAAAATAGTTAGACGGGAGCGATGAGCCGGCGGGATCGCGTTGGACCGGCGCCAGAGGCGGAGGCGTGGGTTTTGGCGTTGCGGCGATGAGGCTCTTAAGCCGGTCTGCGGTTGCATCAGGCTGTTCAAGGCGCTGCCTTGTTGAGCTGATGATATCGCCCATACTGCTTGCCGAAGGCTTCTCGTCAGGCACTGATCGCCTCCTTGTTTTGAATTTCGCTGAGGATATCGGCCAGGACGCTTTGCGCGATACGGCGGGCCTTGTCCGTTTTTGCGAGGTTCGATTCTTGGACTTCCGCAAGTGTCATCCGGTAGTTCGACATTGCTCGGAAGGCATCGAGCGTAAACATCTGTTCGCCAAACGTAGGAAGCGCGCTTCTGATCTGGTTATCAATTTCCCATTCCGCTTTGGAACGGGCAACCTGCCCGGTTTGCGTGATGAGAACGCGATAAGGAACGCCGCGGCACATCTTCTCAAGCATGTCACTCGTTTCGACAGTGCGCTCGAGGTCGAGCCGCGATGACCGCGTAGGGATGACAACGAAGTCGGAATCCATGGCGGCATAGGCAGTCTTGAAGTTTGACGTGCCCTCGGAGTCGACGACAACCAACTGGGCAGTGTCACGAGCTCGGGCTATCGCGGCCCCAATGTCGGCATCACGAAGCTGCGAAGCATCTTCGACCGTGATGCGGGAGTCCCCTCCCCTGCCCCCGGCATTTCGATCTCGGTGCCAGTTTAGAAGGCTATTCTGTCTGTCGGCGTCCAACATAAAAACGGACCCGCCGAGCGCCTCGAATTCGGATGCCAACGCAAGGGCAAGCGTCGTCTTGCCCGCTCCGCCTTTGCTTTGCGCGATGGTGATGACTGGCACAAATTGCTCCCTGTGTATCGGTGGCGCCGCACGGTTGTAGCGTACGATAGTCCGCGCGGCACAATTAGTTAGCGCCTTCCTTAGCGCCAGTTGCCGCGCGGTGCAATCCGATAGCACACCTATCAGCGCGTGCAACATTGCGGTCGCGAGAGAAAGCGCGGCTCCAAGCGCTGTGGATGGCATATGACAATGCGACTGCGGGTGCAGACGCGCTGCTCAACCCACATTCGCATCACACAGCGCTGTCGGTAGCGAGGTAAAACGCGCACCTGAACTCGCTTGCGCAATCATAAGCGCGTCAGAACGCGATGCCGTCCGCAAATGCGCGGCACACAGCGCGGCACACAGCGCACTATAGAATGCGGCACATATGACAAAGTAAGATATTACAGTTACTTAGAACGACGCTGGCCTCGGCATATCCATGCGACCCAGAACAATTCAGCAGCTCAGCACTTGCGAAGTACGACACGAAAAGCACAAAATAACGCATCGGTGCACAGTGAGAGACGCAATCAGGCGGGTACGTCCAGTCACCCAATAAATGTGAGCCGGCGACGGGAGTACGTCGCGTGGTGATATGTTAGAGGGCAGGGGGCCTAGAACATCACTGCCGCTGACATTCCTTGAGACTAAAGTGAATGGGCAGAAAATGGATCCACGGCTCAGTTAACTATTGCGACTCAGCCGTAGGAACCGAGGGAGCCACACCGTCGTCTCATCGCCACAAGGCACCCTAAGTATAAGCGTGGCGGACTGGTTCGAAGGACGGAAGGGGAGGGGAGGGGGCAACAATTGAGATCGAAACGTCAATAAGCCTCTTCGTGCGATCGGCAGCGCAACCGACCGAAAGATCGCTTCGATCAAGCCAGCGGGTCTTGCAGCTTGGTCACTGGTAGCGAATGTCGACCTCCTATGAACTAAAAAAGATAGCCTTCCCAAGCGCCTTGAACATATTTCCGCAGAATTCCCATACTTAACCCATCACCAAGGCGACGTGTGATCCCGAATGCTGCCGAAAGCGCTGTCCACTAAGTTCCCGACTATGGTTCCAGTTCACCGGGTCGCATCGAGGGGAAATGATCAGCCGTCGCAACATCTAGAACCGCTGCTCCGCTCCGCTGTTCAACGCCGGAAAATCCATCCTCCTCCGTCCAAAAATCAGCAGCAAAGGGATCAGCCGCCGGCCGGCGCCGCCGACCCGGGGCAGGTCGACCTGGGACAGGTTGACTGACCGGGATGGCGTAGCTGCGATAGCTCGCCTGCCCAGTGCGCTCGAGCAGCAGTCCTTCGCTGACTGCGATCGACAGCAATTTGATCGCGCCCGCTGAGGTCAGCTTCAGCGCCTGGGCGACCTGCGCGCTGCTGATCGCCGGCCGGGCCATCGCGAACAGGATGACTTCCTTCAAGCGCCCGAGCCGTCGGCGCGAGGCCAAATGGGGGGCAACCCGCCCGGCATAGGCGCGCAGCCGGGTCTCGGTCTCCAGATGCGCATCCGCGCCGACGCGTACCGCGTCGAGCCAGAGCCGGTCGAGATCGCCCCCGCGCGCGATTTTCCAAAGGCCGCCGGCGTGCCGTAGGCCGAGCGCGGTCAACCCGCCGCTCGAGCCCGGCCAGCGTCCGGCGCCCCAGCGATCGCCGATCAGCAGGCTGGCCACGCGATCGCCGCGGCCGAGCGGCGCGTGCTGCCGCCAAAGGTCCGCCATCCGCGCCGCCTGCAGCAATGGCGGGGTGGGGGGCAGGGGTGCCTTTTGCCAGCGCGTGATCGCGGCGAGGCGTTCGGTGGGATCGCGATCGGCCGCCGTCAGCAGCGAGTCGCCCCCCGTGGACCGGGGCTGATCGGCCCCCAGCCAGGCGAGCAGCGCGGCGGGATCGTGGGCGAGGGCGGTGAGCGCGATGGGCTGGCCGATCGCCTGCTTCCAGTGGGTGAGGTCATAGGGGGTCGTCGCCACGCGCCCGCGCGCATCAACTGTGAGTGCGTCCTCGGGAAGGTCCAGCGAGTCCAGGGCGGCGAGCGCCTGGCGCTCGGCCAGCGCGATCCGCGTCTGGAGGGGGCCGCGCACCGGGCTGAGCGTCACCCGGTCGGCGAGGCGGGCGAGGGCGGCCTGGGCTTCGGCATAGGCGAGCAGCAGGTCGGGCGGGGCAGGGGAGACGGCCATTTCAGCCGCTTTATGCCAAAATTCGCCATGTCTGAAAAGCTGCATTTCTGGAGCTTTTGTAAGCGAAAATTCAACAATAATGACCTTTAAGCGAGTGATCTTTGGTTGCCTCCCCCTTATGGATATGTGATAATTGCAGTTATCACAGAAGCGGAATTGACGCCCCTTTATAACGTGCGGTACAAGCGCCGCTGAGGAGCGTGGCGCGTCATGAGCACCGAAACCGCCTTGGAAGGGTTTGAAACCGCTGTAGCGGTGCGTGAGGCGGTTCTACCGATGGTCACGGCGCCGGCCGACCTTGCCTGGACGATCGTGCAGATGCGCGCCGGCGAGCGCATCACCGTCAACGAGGCGCTGATCGCCGCTTATCAGGCCGCCTCGTCGCCGCACAGCATCCGCGCGCTCAAATCGGACATTGAGGCGTTCGACCGCTGGTGCCGGCGTCACAACCGGATCGCGCTGCCGGCAACACCGGAGGTCGTGGCCGATTACCTCGACGCGCGGGCAGGGAAGGGGAGCCGGCCGGCGTCGCTATCCCGCTACAAGGCGTCGATCGCCAAGATCCACCAGCTGCTCGACCTGAAGGATCCGACGCCGGCCCCGCTGGTGAAGCTGCGGCTGCAGGCGGTGCGCCGCGAGAAGGGGGCGGCGCAGAAGCAGGCGCGGCCGCTGCGGTTCAAGGGGCCGGTGCGCGACGTCGAACGCGACAAGGCGCGGGGGCTCAATATCCGCGCGTTGCTCGAGAGCTGCGGAAGCGATCTGCCGGGGCTGCGCGATCGGGCGCTGTTGTCCGCGGCCTATGACACCGGGCTGCGCGCGTCCGAGCTAGTGGCGGTGGCTGTCGAGCATATTGAAGAGGCGATCGATCCCGAGGCGCGGCTGCTGCAGATCCTGCGTAGCAAGGGTGATCAGGACGGGGAGGGGGCCACCGCCTACCTCAGCCCGCGCACCGTTCGGGCGATCGCGGCCTGGACCGAGGCGGCCGAGATAGTGGCCGGGCCGCTGTTCCGGCGGGTACAGGTGCGGCGTTACAAGGCGCGCGCCGCCGTGCGCGGTCGGCCGATCGACAGCATCTCGGGCCGAGAGACCTGGGATTTGCGCAAGACGCTCTCCAAGCCCGCAGTGAGGGCGCGGGTCGAATATGACGTCGGCAACGTCGCGCTGCACCCGGGGTCGATCGGGACGATCTTTCGGTCGATGATCCAGCGGGCGTTCGATCGCGGAGCACTCCCTGATCTCACGGCCGAGGATCTGGCGCGGCTGCTGGAGGGAATCAGCGCCCATTCGACGCGGATCGGGCTTAATCAGGATCTGTTCGCCAGCGGCGAGGATCTTGCCGGCATCATGGACGCGTTACGATGGAAGTCGCCCCGTATGCCGCTCGCCTACAATCGCAACCTCGCGGCGGAGCAGGGAGCGGCAGGGCGCCTCATGGCGAAGATCGAGTAGAGGCCGTGCTCATCGACTATGACTCCCCTGTCTCCTGGCCGCTCGAGGTCACAACCTTTCTCGAGGCAAATCGCGCTGTCTTGGACGATCGGCTCACCGATCCCTCCGTCGTCGAGGCGGCAATACCAATCGCCGATTTCACGGATAATCTGGGATTAGAAATCCATGTCGCGGCCCAGCACTGTGCGTGGCGCGCCAAGCGGCCCTATGTTGGTGTGGCGCATGACCGCTCAAGCCTTTGGCCGCCTCGAGCGTTCGGAGAATCGTAAGCTTCAACGATGCGGACGTCGCCGATCTCACCGGATACCAGGACTATTGCGACCCGCTAACACTTGGCTGAGCTGAGCCGTCAGGATTCAATTCTTCCTGATATATTCGTCAGTGACACTTTACCAGTCTGGACTGGTAAAGTGTCACTGACGAAAAATGTGAGAGCGCGAATCGAGAGGGATTCACATTGTCGCCCGCGCTGCTAGATTCGCTCTATGTTCCACCAGCCAGATCTTTTCGATGCTATCGAGCCATCGCACAGCGAGCATGGCCAAGACTCACTCGACCTGCCGGCCGTTATCGAGCGGATTGCAGGGATATCTCCGCGTCCGCGATACACCTTCATGGTGCTCAACCTTATCGCACAAGCGGCTGGAAGTAATAGCGGCAGCGCGGGGCCATATGTAACCAATGGAGGTCAGCGTACGTTGCTGCGCGACTGGTTGTGTGACTCGCTGGTTCCGATGGCGCAGAGAGACCCGCGCCGGCGCGCAATCGTTGCAGAAGTGCGGTCTTCGTTGGCATCACGCAACATGCTCCCTGCTGATCCAACTGAGGCCGATCGGATCGTCGAACGTGAAGTGAGAACGCGCGTTCGCCGTTCAGGACGAACCAATGTCAGTCGCGCGGTCTCGGATCTCGTCCGGGCAGGCCTCCTTCGGCGCCATTATCAGGGCTACCGGGTTGATCACCACAATCGCGGCGCTCAACGCGAGGCAGTATACACCATTACTGAGGCAGCGGCGCTGGCGCTGCGTGCAATTTGAAAGCGACCGTATGTCGATCGGAAGATTGCGGGAAATTGTTCAAATAGCTGTCCCCCGCCTGTTTGCTCAGATCCACGGAGGGCGCATCGCATGTGAAAGCGAAGCCACGCTGCAGCTCCACTTGGGCAGGATCATCGCGACCGTAGCGGACTTGGCGATCGTCGCCCCGCGAGAGACGTTTGCGATTGAGCTCGAAAAACCCCTGACGGGCGGCCGGACTAAACGCGGACGAATGGACATCTGGTTCAAGCTCACGTCCGACACTGACGTGGAGTGGCGGTGCGCGATAGAGCTAAAATTTTTCAAGCGGGCTAACCAGCGCGAGCCGAACAACCGATACGACGTATTCAAGGATATCGCTCGCCTCGAACAATGCTCGGACACCGGCGACCGGAAAATCCGGACGACCTGGGGGGACGGTGCAGGCCGCCATTACGGGAATGCTGCCCGGGCCGTTTGGCTATGCGGAGCGGTGGGACGATAAAAACGACACCTATCTGGGTCTGGCGATCGAGCGCGCCGCCAACGCCGCCGTTGTGATCGATAGCGATAGTGTCATCATCAAGCCTGACGTGGCCGAAGCGCATCGTCCGGGGCCGGTGCAGCCTGGCCCGCCCCCCGTTGCAGGTGCTCCCGGCAGTCCAGAAGGTGTGCCACCGGCCGCTGGTCCTGCGGATGGAACGCCGGATACCCCGGCACCGGAGCATAAGCCGACCCGGTTTTTCGGGACCGTCATGATATCGGCCGATCGGCCAGCACGAGAAATTCACCAGATCGTTGAGGCGATCGTGGAGCAACTCACGACGATCCCGGGTAGCGAAGTGACGCTCAAGTTAGAGATCGACGCCGAAGTGCCGTCGGGACTCGATCGAGCAAAGGTCCGAACTCTGATCGAGAACGCAAACACGTTGGGGTTCATCGAGAAGGATGTCCGGTAGCGGTCGATTGGCATCTCTCGGAATCCTCATTGTCGCGTTCGCCTTGGCTGCGTCGTCGAGATCGGCAATGTATGATACCTCGTAAGGCATTGATAAAGTAAACATAAGATACACTATCGGGCTTCGGCTTTGTAAGCGCTGGATAGAAGTGATACCCTTGGGCGTCCTTAGCGGAGCTCGGTGGCATGGTCCTCCTGGCAGTTCGGGAGGACGCGCTTATGACGGTGGTGGTGATGAGCCATAGCGAGCTTTCGCGGTTTGACACATTGATGCGCGTGGAGCGCAGCGCGCTTCAACAGCCTGCTTGTCGCGATTGCATTTGGAGGCGTGTTCTTCGTGCTGAATAGGCGTTATCCAGCGCGCAAGTGTTTCATTATGACTCGAGCTTTTTTCGAGGGGCGTCCGAAACCGGTTGTCCTTCAAAGCCGAATCGGCGTCAATATTCTGTCGTGCCTTTGCCGGTGATCGGCTCTGCGCGGCGAAGAACATCTCGAGCCGCTAATCGAGGGCTTGCGTAAGGACCCTTTGAGAGACCCGGAGGGAATGGAAATTCCGGCCGTCCTTCTCGCGTCTATTGTTTCAAGTCCGCGCAAGGCTTTCATCTCTGGATGATACAAAGGCGTGCGACTACGGCGGGCGCTAGTAGCAAGCATATTAACATGTCATAGCGATACAGGTATAGCGACGCGTTGATGCTCTCAGGAGAGGTGCGTGCGCCTTACACGCTACACGGACTATTCGCTCAGGGTGCTGATCCACCTGGCGCTGAACGATGAGCGGCTATGCTCGATCGGCGAGATGTCGCGCACCTACGATGTATCTCATAACCACCTCATGAAGGTCGTCAACGCGCTTGCCCATGACGGTTTTATCAGGACGGTGCGCGGCCGCGGCGGCGGCATGCAGCTTGCTCGTGCGCCCGAAACAATCACTGTGGGCGACGTCGTTCGCCGGACCGAGGAAGGCTTCCAGTTGGCTGATTGCTCTGGCTGCGCACTCTCGCCGGCCTGTGGACTGACCGGTGTCCTCGCTAAAGGCATGCAGGCGATGATGGCCGTGTTCGATTCCTACACGATCGCCGATCTGCTGATCGACAAAGATGCGATGCGCCGGCTGATGAACCGCGAGTCCCCTATCGGCATCGGAACTGTCTGAAGGAAGGGCGCCGTCGAAGCCGCCCGTCAGGCGGCCAATCGGATATCGAGCCGTTCCCATATTTCAGCCAGTGCAGCGGTCAGTGCTTGCATCATCTCGAGGTTATGGGTCGGTCCGGGCGTGAACCGCAGCCGCTCGGTGCCACGGGGAACCGTCGGAAAATTGATTGGCTGCACGTAGATTCCATATTCAGCGAGCAGGATGTCGCTGATCTGCTTTGTCTTGACCGGGTCGCCAACCATAAGAGGCACGATATGGGTCGTCGACGGCATGACAGGCAGCCGCGCATCTGCGAGCAGCTGCTTGAGCATGGCGGCCGCGGCCTGCTGCCCCTCCCGTTCTGCGCTCGATGACTTAAGGTGCCGGACGCTGGCCAGTGCGCCGGCCACCAGCACGGGTGAGAGCGATGTCGTGAAGATGAAGCCCGGCGCATAGCTGCGGATCACATCGATGATGCTGCGATCCGCTGCAATGTAGCCGCCCATGACGCCGATCGCTTTCGCCAGCGTACCTTCGATCACAGTGAGCCGCCGGGCAGCATCATCCCGATCGGAAATCCCACCGCCGCGAGGACCATACATTCCCACGGCATGAACCTCGTCGAGATAGGTGAGCGCGTCGTATTTCTCGGCAAGGTCGCAAATTGCATGGATGGGTGCGACATCGCCATCCATAGAGTAGACGCTCTCGAAGGCGATCAGCTTGGGAAGCGAGGGGGCCGTTTCGGCAAGCAGTTCTTTAAGATGCTCAAGGTCGTTGTGCCGCCAGACCTTCTTTTCGCACCCCGAAGAGTGAATGCCCGCGATCATGCTCGCATGATTGAGCGCATCGGAGAAGATCACACAGCCCGGTAGGACCTTTGCGAGCGTGGAGAGCGTCGCCTCGTTCGATATATAGCCGGACGTGAAAAGCAATGCGCCTTCCTTGCCGTGGAGGTCGGCGAGCTCGGTTTCGAGATCGATATGATAGTGCGTGTTTCCACCGATATTGCGCGTACCGCCAGAACCCGCGCCGACGTCATGGAGCGCCTCTTCCATGGCCGCAATTACCTTGGGATGTTGGCCCATCGAGAGATAGTCATTGGAACACCAGACGGTGATCGGCTTGGGACCATTGTGGCCAGCAAAGCAGCGCGCATCGGGAAAGGAGCCTTTGTTACGCAGGATGTCGATAAAGACGCGGTATCGTCCTTCACCATGGAGCTTGGCCAGTGCCGCATCAAACATCGTCTGATAGCGACTTGGACACTGTCGCTGCGGTGTTTCGGCTATCGGTGCGACAGTGCTTTGTGGTGTCATGGACCAACATCCCCAAAAACCCATCCTGTGCTACACAGAAAACATGCATCTAGAATGCAGCATAGCGATGCTGCTCGCCATACTCAAGGTGGCTGCAGTTGTGCCTCGGCGTTGAGATATGAAGCGCTCGGATAGGGCCTCGCAGCGTGCTCATATAAACGAGCGGGTGAGTCGCGTTTGATCAATTCTCATCGACGATGCGGTCAAGTGCGAGTGCTCCGACTTTCCTGTCTTTCAGATGGACTTCAACAGTCCAGAACAGGTGGCCTTGATAATAGTCGTGGACGGTGATCGAGTCGGAGTAGAGGCAGCGCGCAATCTCGGGCTCGTGGCGATCCCCGGTGCAACGCGCGCCTGCTTTTTCGAGGATGGCGAGGGCCGTCCAGAAAGACGAACCAAGAGGTATTGCCCGCGAAAGTGTCGCTCTCGCATGGTCCAGTTTGTTGTCCCATTGGTAGTCGTCTTCGAGTGCCGAGAAAAGTAATCCTGGATCCTGAGGCCCCTTTGCGTGAAGCGCTGGAGAAATGGAAAAAGCGGCGAGCACAATCAGCGTTCTGAAGATCATACGATTCCTTTAGGGCGGTAATCAGATCGCAAAACCGCAATATATTGTGGGCTGAGTTCAGCAATATTGTACTGAATCGGCCGAATTATCCGGGACGGCCATCGAGACGAGGCGTCCAATATATGCGCGAACCCCATACCACCCATGGCACGAAGGCGATGAGCCATCCGGCCGCGGCGATGGATTGCCAGGCGAGCCAGTCTTGCGCGAGCTCTGCGCCAATCCGGATGATGCAAACGATTTGCACCGCCGCAAAAGCATAGGCGGCAATCGGCGGCAGGATGAGCGGGCGTGCCGAATGCCCTTGGGTGACACGCGTCACCATCGCGATGAGAATGCTGCCGAAGAACCCGACAAACAATGCATGCGCCGGAGCCTTGCCCAGCGTGAGCTGCCCGCTGATCGCAAACACACTGTTCTGAGCCGTGGAGAGCGCGAAAGCGATCGGTAGCCACGCCAGCCCGATGAACAGGACGAGCAGTAGTGGGGGCATGTGCCGGCCCGGCCACCAGCGAACGAATAGAAGCAACGTCAGCAGGAATAGCGGCAGATCCGATATCCAGAGCCAGCGTAACGGCAGGGCCAGTTGAAGTGCGAAGAGTACCCAACCCGCCATGAGAGCCCATGACGGGCGCCAAGGTTCATAGCCCTCGATGGCACTCGCCGCAAAAAACGGGATCATCCTATGCGCCACGGTAAAGAACACCGGAACCAATAGCCCGAACGTCCCGATCCTGACGGCCGCGTCGGCCAATGCCTCGTTCGCCGTTGTCAAATAGGCGATCCAGAACACGAGCCCGATCGCGCCGAGGCACATGGCACCCAGGCATCCTTGCGCATGCCATGTCTTCCCGGCGTCGCGCACGGCCAGCCGCGCGAGAGGAACGAGGCCGATGCACCAGCCGGCCAGCGTCGCAAGTGCGCCGGCAACCATGCCTGCATGCCAGCCGAGCGCCCCGGCGAGTGTCAGCAGTTGGCCGA
This sequence comes from Sphingobium sp. TKS, assembly GCF_001563265.1. NCBI lineage: Bacteria > Pseudomonadati > Pseudomonadota > Alphaproteobacteria > Sphingomonadales > Sphingobiaceae > Sphingobium > Sphingobium sp. TKS. The sequence continues at coordinate 11,825 of NZ_CP005086.1, forward strand.
TCAGCAGACCAGCTCCAACGGGCCATGCTTTGCGCCGGTCGAGATCCGGTTCGCCGATCCAGCGCGGAAAGACCGTCAGCAGGAATCCGAAGAAAAAGCTGGGCAGCACCTGGTACTGCATCAGGAATGCATGGACGCGGCCCGCGTAGAAGGCTGGCTGCGGCATCGCGAAACAGCCCCACCGCACCGCGGATAGCCAGGTAGCCCACCATGCCATCGCCAGCAATAGGTTGAGCCCGCCGACGAAGAACATCAGCCGGTGCGGGGCGCGGCCGAGGTTCGATAGGGATAGCGACGATGGCATGGAACCTCCTTGCCCGCGCCTCTGATCAAAGAGGGCGGTCCTCATCGTTCAGGATGCGCTCTGCGGCACCTGCGACATCCTCATATTGTCCACTTTTGAAGGCCCAGAAGAACAGGCCGAGTCCGATACCCCCCAACGTCAGCGAGATCGGAATCAGGTACCACAGGACATTCATTTCGGGCGACCCGCGCCAAACCGTCCCACAGCTCCGGCGCGCAGTCGCAGAGCATTGGCAACGACGAAAATCGAAGACCCTGACATCGCCAGCGCAGCCAGCAGAGGTGTCACGTACCCTGCTATCGCGATCGGCAGCGCGACCAGATTGTACAGAGCCGCGAATGCAAAATTCTGCCGGATCAGACGGTCGGCCGCACGCGCGGTTTCGATGGCGTAAGGGACACTCCCGAGATCGGAATGAAGAAAAACGAAATCTGCCGCCTGGCGCCCGACGTCCGCGGCATTTCCTGGAGCCATGGAGACATGCGCTGCGACGAGGGCTGGCGCATCGTTCAGTCCGTCGCCGACCATCAATACCTTGCGGCCCGCTCGTGCCAGCCCATCCAGATAGGTTGTCTTCTCTGCAGGCAGCAACGCAGCGCGGGCCTGTGAGATGACGAGATCGGCCGCAACCATAGCGACCGCCTCCGGGGTGTCTCCCGACATGATCTCGACATCGTAGCCGCGAGCGCGCAACTCCGCGAGCGCAGTCGCCGTCCCCGGCCGCAGCGTATCGGTAAAAGTAAACGCTTCTGCGAGGACCCCATTGCAGCCGAGCACGGTCCCTGCCACGTCGCCGGGGCCGTTCCTGCCGAGGGCCCACTCGGCTCGGCCAAGTCGCCACACGTCCTCCCCGATCCGGGCTTCAAGGCCAAGCCCTGCATGCTCGACGATGCTGTCGAAGGCTATCGCCATAGGCGAAGCCGCCGCCGCGAGGGCCTTGGCATAGGGGTGATTTGAATTCTTGCCCATTTGCGAGGCAATGGTCAGATAGCTGGACTGAGTGCCGGGGTCTTGGCGCAAACGAGGCTGGCCCAGCGTCAATGTCCCGGTCTTGTCGAAGATGACCGTATCGATCTCGGCAAGCCGCTCCATGGCGGCGCCATCCTTGACCAGTATCCCGCGCTCGAAAAGCGCTCGCGCAGCGACAATCTGGACCATCGGTACGGCGAGCCCGAGCGCGCACGGACATGTGATGATCAGCACCGCGACCGCGATCGTGAGCGAGCGGTGCCAGTCGCCGGTAGCCAGCATCCAGCCGAGGAAGCTCAGCACGGCGGCACTATGCACGATCGGAACGTAAAGCCGCGCCGCACGGTCCGCGATGCGCCGGAATTGGGCACGTCCACCTTCGGCAGCCTCCATGAGCCGGACCATCTCCGCCAGGAAACTCTCCTGCGGCGTGGTCGTGGCGCAGATCGTCAGCGGTCCTGTCAGATTGAGCGTCCCCGCACGAAGTCGGCTACCCGGCAGGATCTGTTCCGGCCGGCTTTCTCCGGTCGCGATCGCAGCATCGATATCCGAACGTCCATCGAGCACAACTGCGTCGACCGGGATGCGATCGCCCGGCCGCACAAGAATGGTCATGCCGGGCCCGATATCTTCGGCGGCGAGATAGGTCAGGCTCCCATCAGCCGTGACCACCGTCGCCCCATAACTCGTCAGTCGACGAAGTCCCTTCACGGCGGCGCGGGCTTTCTCGCGCATCATATAGTCGAAGGTTCGGCCGATCAGCAGAAAGAACAGCAGCGTCACTGCCGCGTCGAAATACGCATAGGGCTGACGATGGATCGTATCGTAGAGACTCATTGCGAACGCCAGGAGAACGCCGATCGAGATCGGCACATCCATATTGGTCTGCCCGTTTCGCAAAGCCTGCCAGGCCGACTGAAAGAACACCTGGCCGGAATAGGCGAGCGTCGGAAGCGCGATCGCGGCCGACAGCCAGTGGAACAGGTCCCGGGTCTCGCCTGCAGCGCCGGACCAGACCGAGACCGAAAGCCCCATGATGTTCATCGAGGCGAAGCCGGCAACCGCGAGAGCCCGGACGAGATGCCCGAAACGTGGATCTTTCGCATCGGTTTGCGGCTCGTGAATATGGGCCTCGTAGCCGAGTCCAGAGAGCGTTTCGCCAAGCGGTGGCGGCCCCTCGTTCTCTTGCCAATCCACCGTAACGCGCCGGGTCGAAAGATTGACGCGGGCCCGCGTCACCCCGGGGAGACGGCTCAGCGCATCCTCGATCTTACGAATGCACCCGCCACAACTGATACCCGGGACCGACAGGTCTGTATGGCGCAATCCGCTATCGATCTGCCGGCTCGCCAGCAAAAGTTCTTCGCCCGATATTCCAGGGAGGGCGGACGCGATTGTCACGCCTTCACCGCACCGCACGGTAGGCATGCCATGTGGCATGACCTAACCACGGGAATACGATAATCAGGCCGGCGAACCCGGTTGCGACCGACAGGATAAAGAGCAGCAGCACCAGGAGACCCCAGACCAGCATGGTCGCAAGGTTGTTCCAGACGAGCGCCCAGCTCGTGCCCATGGCCGTTAGCGCATCGACCCGCTTGTCGAGCATCATGGGAATGGAAAAGGCCGAAATTGCGAAAGAGAATGCGGCAAAGAGCCCGCCGACAAGCGATCCCACGACCAGCATCGCGATCCCGCTGGTAGTCGTGAACAGCATTAGCGTGATATGATCGAGACCCGGAAATGGGCGGATGCCGAAGAACAGCGCGTAGATGATGACCGCCGCGCGCATCCAAAGCAGCATGATCCCGCAGAGCAGCGCGCCGGTGAAGAGAACCTGGCCGCCTGCGCGTGCATGGGGCAGTAGCATGTGACGCAGCGAAACCGGCTCGCCGAGCTCGAGCGCACGGCTCTTGTCGTAGAGCCCGATGGCCAGCGCTGGGGCGAACACCAGGAATCCCGCGATCGCCGGGAACAGTGCGAAATCCCACGCCAGGCCCACCAGTCCCGCGACGATTCCCGCTGAAAGCAGGAAGACGAACAGGCCATAAAGCAGGCTCGGCCCCGGATGGGTGACAAGATCGCGCCATCCATCCCGCAGCCAGACGAAGACGTCTCCTGGCGTCAGGTCGCGGACATAGCGCCGTTCGGTCGGAAGCGGCGGAACGACAGGCGGGATCGTGGTCATCTTCTTCTCCCGATCATCTCAGCAAGACGACTTGGCGGCACCGAACACGCCTGCGGCCTTAACCGTCCCGTCGCTCTTGGCATGGTCAACGCATCTGGGCTGCGACGTGGAAGCGACATAGACCAGATGAGCGTTCGCGAGCAGGACCACGCCTAGCGCCGCGACCGCCAGTGCGAGGTAGAACTTGCGCGAACGCGGAAGCCTCATGGCTTGCGGCCCTGGTCGAGCAGATAAGTGGTCAGGATCTTGCGGTCGACTGGACTGAGGCGATGTTCCCACGCCGGCATCTCGCCCTGCCTACCATTGTAGATTGTCGTGTAGATCGTTTCGATGTCACCGCCGAAGAGCCACGTCCGATCGGTCAGATCGGGTGCGCCGACTTGTGGATTGCCGCGGCCCTGATCCCCATGGCAGGCTACGCAATTCGTGGCGAAGACTTCGCGTCCCTTCGTCACCGATGCCGCCTTGCCTTTTGCCCAGGCAGGATCCGACAAGGTCTTCACATAATCGGCAACCGCCAGTACGGCGTCGTTGTCGAGAATGCCGTCCTTGCCGAATGAAAGCATCTGACTGACGCGGGTCTCCTTGCTTGCAGGACTATTGACCCCCACCGCGATCGTGTGCGCAATCGCGTCCGGCGTGCCGCCCCACAGCCAGTCACGATCCGTGAGATCAGGAAATCCCCCGTTTCCCTTCGCGTTCATGCCATGGCAGGCCGCACAATTGTCGCCGAACAGACGGTGCCCGTCCTCTCGCACAAGTGTCATCAGTGCAGGATCAGCCCTGATCTGATCATAATTCATCGCCGCAACCTGCCTGGTCCAGGCAGAGCGTGCATCGCGGGCCTCAGCGACGCGCGTGGCGACGATATCCTTCTGGTCGCTCCCGAGCAGGCCTCGTGTGTAGGTCTTGCCCAGAGGCCAGGCGGGCATTAGTACCCAGTAACCGAGCGAGAAGAGTGCGGTAACGATCAGGAAGAACCACACCGCCTTTGGCACCGGTGTGTTGAGCTCCTTGATCCCGTTCCACTCATGGCCCGTCGTCATGTGCCCGCTATGGGGATCGCGCTCGCTTACCGCCACGGCTTGTCCTCGTCTTCGATGATGTCGCGTGCGGCCTTGTCGAACCGACCCTTGTTCGCAGGCCAGCATGCGTAGAGCAGAGCCACGCCCGCCATCGCGACCAGGTAGAACAACCCGAACGATTTGGAGAAACCAACCAGCGCTTGATGTCCGATATCCATACGGGGCCTACTTCTTCGGGGTTGCCGGCGTCGGCTGCGCGGCATCGCTCAGCTTGCCCAGGACCTGGAGATAGGCGACCAGCGCATCCATCTCCGAAATCGTGCCGTTGTCGCCATCGAACGAGCGGATCTGGGTTGCACTGCCGTAACGCTTCACAAGAGCCGCCGTATCGTCGTCAGGTGATGCTTGAGCCACCGCGTCCGCCGGCGCGTTCGCGATCATGTCATCGGTATAGGGGACTCCGACGTCCCGGAGCGCACGCAGATCATCGCCCAGATACTTGGTTTGCAACTCGCGCTCACGCAGCCAGCTGTAACGCGGCATGATAGACTGCGGCACGACATCGCGCGGATTGTTGAGGTGCGCGGTATGCCATTGATCCGAATATTTCCCGCCGATCCGCGCGAGATCGGGGCCCGTGCGCTTGGACCCCCAAAGCATCGGATGATCGTATTTGGACTCGACCGCGAGCGAATAGGGACCATAGCGCTCCACCTCGTCCTGGAGCGTGCGCACCATTTGCGAATGACAGGCGTAGCAGCCTTCACGAATATATATATTGCGGCCAGCGAGCTCGAGCGGTGTGTAGACGCGCATCTTGGGATCACTCTCGACCGTCTCGTCGATCGTGAAGAGCGGTGCGATCTCGATCAGCCCGCCAATGCTCGCGACGATCATGATCGCGACGGCCAGCACGACCGATTTGCGTTCGATGCGGTAATGGGTTCCGAACATCGGCGCTTATTCCGCAGGCTGGAGGCTGGCGGGCAGGGGAGTGTCGCCTGACGTCGCTGGCGCGCCGGACGGGCGGCGGATTGTCATCCAGATGTTGTAGCAGCCGACGAGGGCGCCGATCAGGAAAAGCAGCCCACCTATTGCTCTGGCCACGTAATAGGGATGCATGGCCACCATGCTATCGAGGAATGAATATGTAAGCGTGCCACTATCATTATAGGTGCGCCACATCAGGCCCTGGATGATGCCCGAGTTCCACATCGCGAAAACGTAAATGAGCGTTCCAGACAGCGCGAGCCAGAAATGGACCTCGACGAGTGCGGGAGAATACATGCGCTCGCGCTTCCACAGCCAGGGGACGACTGCATAGATCGAGCCGAACGTAATAAGCGCGACCCAGCCCATGGCGCCGGCGTGGACGTGTCCGATCGTCCAGTCGGTGTAGTGCGATAGCGCATTGACCGAGCGGATCGCCATGAACGAACCCTCGAATGTCGAGAGCCCATAGAAGATCGCGGCCATCATCATGAAGCGCAGCGTCGCGTCGTCGCGCACTTTGTCCCAGGCGCCGTTGAGCGTCAAAAGCGCATTCGCGGCCGCGATCCATGACGGCACCAGCAGCATGACCGAAAAGGTCATCCCCAGCGTCTGCACCCATTGCGGCAAGGCGGTGTAGTGGAGATGGTGCGAACCCGCCCACATGTAGAAAAAGGTGATACCCCAAAAACCGATGATCGACATCCGATACGAGTAGATCGGCCGCTCGGCACGCTTGGGCAGATAGTAGTACATCATGCCCAGGAAGCCGGCGGTCAGGAAGAAGGCGACGGCATTGTGGCCGTACCACCACTGGGTCATCGCGTCCTGGACGCCCGAGAACAGCGAATAGCTCTTGGCGCCGCCGAACGAGGCCGGGACCGCGAGATTGTTCACGACATGGAGGATCGCCACGACGAGGATGAACGCCAGATAGTACCAGTTGGCGACATAGATATGCGGTTCCTTCCGCCTCGCGAGCGTGCGTAGATAGAGCACGAGGTAAGTCACCCAGACGATGACCAGCCAGATGTCGGCATACCATTCGGGCTCGGCATATTCCTTCGATTGGGTAATGCCCAAGAAGTAGCCGGAAACGGCCAGCAGGCAGAAAAGGTTGTACCCGATGAGCACGAACCAGGGGCTGAATTGATCGGGCATGCGCGCGCGCGAGGTACGCTGCATCACGTGAAAAGACGTCGCAATCAGAGCATTGCCGCCGAACCCGAATATGACCCCTGTGGTGTGCGCAGGCCGCAAACGTCCGAAACTTGACCAGGCGCTATCAAACGTGAAATCGGGGAATGCCAACAGCCACGCGACCCAATCGCCAATGAACATGCCGAACACGGCCCAGCACATGGCAAGAACAATGCCCGCCTTACTGGGGTCGTCGTAGTAGCTTTGTAGACGGGTCGGGGCAGGTTCAGGGTCATAGAAGCCCTTGAGCACGAAGCAAAGAACGACGAGGCTGAAGCCCATCACGAGAAAACCATGCGTTTCCATGGGATCTGCGCGGCTCGCGCCGGCTGCAGCCATCGCCAGTCCGACGAAAGCCAGGATTACGAGTATCGCCATGCTCCACTGGCGCTCGTTTACAGTCAGCCCTGATACCACGCTCCGAGTCCCTCCCTCCGGCAGGTGGCGTACTCGTAGCATTAAAGAGGTATTGTTCATACCTCTATTGTTGGCGGCAGTTACCATTGCGCTGCGCTCGATCTGCGTCGCATGGCGGAAACACCAATGAGGGTCCGGGCTGGCTGGCGCGCCTGCCATTGGCAGTCCAGGACAGCGCGTAGCGCAAGCGGCCCTTGGCCGCGCCGATGCCCTAGAGAACGTCGCGAGAGCGCAGCCTCCCGATATTGAGATTGGCGGGCGTGCGATCGACCATGGCCTGCGCTCCAGCTCCGCAGGGAACAGGTTGGACAACCCATAGCGCCGCGAGAAGCAGCATAGCGGAGCCTCTCCGAAGACGATCCTTCATTGCTATGCACAACGCGCGAATTGGCTGTACCGAAATTGATCGCGATCTCGGGCCGACTCCATGACCAGATCGACACTATTCGATCGGAATTACCGATCACAAAAGCGCATTTAATCGACTTCGCTGCAGAGTCCGGGTCAGCTATAACGCTTCGGTCGAAAGCAAAACAGAGGATGGATGATGTCTGAAGATACCCCCAACCGCAGTAAGTGTCCGGTCACCCACCTGACCACAGCATTTGGCGCGCCGGTCGTGGATAACCAGAATTCGCTGACCGCGGGCCCCCGCGGGCCGCTGCTAATGCAGGACGTCTGGCTGCTCGAAAAGCTCGCGAATCTAAACCGCGAGATCATTCCCGAACGACGCATGCACGCCAAGGGCTCGGGCGCGTTCGGCACGTTCACTGTGACGGGAGACATCACCCGCTACACCCGCGCCAGGATCTTCAGCGAAGTCGGCAAGAAGACCGACATGTTCGCGCGCTTCACCACGGTGGCGGGCGAACGCGGCGCCGCCGATGCCGAGCGCGACATTCGCGGCTTCGCGCTGAAGTTTTACACCGAAGAAGGCAACTGGGACATGGTCGGCAACAACACGCCGGTCTTCTTCCTGCGCGATTCGCGCAAGTTCCCCGATCTCAACAAGGCGGTGAAGCGCGATCCGCGCACCAACATGCGTTCGGCGACGAACAACTGGGACTTCTGGACGCTGTTGCCCGAAGCGCTGCACCAGGTGACGATCGTGATGTCCGATCGCGGCATTCCCAAGTCCTATCGCCACATGCACGGCTTCGGCTCGCACACTTACAGCTTCTATAACGACGCGGGCGAGCGGTATTGGGTGAAGTTCCACTTCAAGACCCAGCAGGGCATCGAAAACCTGACCGATGACGAAGCGGGCAAGCTGGTCGGCGGCGATCGCGAAAGCCACCAGCGCGACCTTTACGAAGCGATCGAGCGCGGCGATTTTCCCAAGTGGAAGATGTACATCCAGGTCATGCCCGAGCTGGAGGCCGAGACTTATCCCGTCCACCCGTTCGACCTGACCAAGGTGTGGTACAAGTCCGATTACCCGCTGATCGAGGTGGGGGAGTTCGAACTGAACCGCAACCCGGAGAACTTCTTCCAGGATGTCGAGCAGAGCGCGTTCGCGCCGTCGAACCTGGTGCCCGGTATCGGCGTGTCGCCCGACAAGATGCTGCAATCGCGCCTGTTCGCCTATTCGGACGCGCAGCGTTACCGGCTGGGAGTGAACCACCACCAGATTCCGGTGAACGCGCCGCGTTGCCCGGTCTATTCGAACCACCGCGACGGGCAGGGCCGGATGGACGGCAATTATGGCGGGCTGCCGCATTATCAGCCGAACAGCTTTGGCCAGTGGGTCGATCAGCCCGAATTTCGCGAACCGCCGCTGAAGATCGACGGCAACGCCGACTTCTGGAATTTCCGCGAGGATGACGATGATTATTTCACCCAGCCGCGCAAGCTCTTCCAGCTGATGAGCCCGGCGCAGCAGCAGGTCTTGTTCGATAACACGGCCAGCGCGATGGGTGATGCGCCGGATTTCATCAAGCAGCGCCATATAGACAACTGCACGCGCTGCGACCCGGCTTATGGCGCGGGCGTGGCCAAGGCTCTGGACATGATGGCGAAGCCCCCGGCGGAACTTTCGTCCAAGCCCGAGCTCGCCGACTGACGGTGAGGGGCGCAGGCTCCCCCGCCCGGTGCGGGGGAGCCGATCGTGATGCGATAGCGCCGCGAAGGGCTTCCTCGACGATATCAAGCAGTCGACGGAGGATAAGAGCGTGCTATTTCGGATGGAAGGCGCCGCAGCATGATCGTCACCAGCGGGAGGCGGCGAAGGCGCCAGCGAGGCCGAGTACCCCGCCTGCCTTGCAACGCCGCCTCTCGGTACGGCTACGACCTAATCCGGATCGGCAATTTCGAAATTACCAGGGTTGGCCGGGCACCACTTTAGGTTCTCTACGGCCAGCCAGTAACACCGCAAAGCCGGCGACCCCGGCGAACAGAGAACCGAGCAAAACGCCGATCTTTGCCTCTGTCTGAAGCAATGCGTCACCCGGATAGGCGAGGGGCGTGATAAAGAAGCTCATCGTGAAACCGATGCCGCAGAGCAGGGCGATTCCCAACAGCTGACTCGGCCGTGCGTGCGACGGCATCTTTGCAAGTTTGAGCCGGATCGCCAACAGCGCAAAGCCGAACACACCAACCGTCTTGCCTCCTAACAAACCTAAGCCAACGCCGAGGGTCACCGGCGCTGCAAACGCTGCAGCAGGAAGCCCTAGGATTGGCACTCCAGCGTTGGCGAACCCGAAGATCGGCAGGATCAGGAAGCTGACCGGCCGATGCAACAGGTGCTCTAGCCGGTGGAGCGGGCTATGGATTTCGTCTTCAAGGGTGCCCGGGCTGGTCCGCAACGGGATAATCAGCGCCAGGACGATGCCCGCGATTGTCGCATGAATGCCCGAGCGCAGCACGAAGAACCACAGCACCAGACCGAGGAGAAGATAAGGTGTCAGCCGCACCACACGGAAGCGGTTCATCGCGTAGAGTGCGCAAGTGATGGTCGCGGCACCCAGCAGATAGGAGAGGTTTAGTTCGGCGGTGTAGAACACAGCGATGATCATCACGGCGGCGAGATCGTCGAGGATTGCCAGCGCGGAGAGGAATATCCGGAGTGATGCCGGCACCCTTTTACTGAGCAGCGACAGCACGCCGAGTGCGAAGGCGATGTCGGTCGCTGCCGGGATCGCCCACCCGCGAGCGGTCGCCCCGCTATTGAATCCGAGGAAGATCAGAGCGGGCACCGTCATGCCGCCAGCGGCTGCGATGCCGGGTAGGATGCGCCGCGACCAGGTCGAAAGCTGCCCGTCTAGCATCTCGCGCTTTATCTCGAGCCCGACCAGCAGGAAGAAAATCGCCATAAGGCCGTCATTGACCCAATGCTTGACCGATAGCGGGCCGAGATGACTACGCAGGATTTGCTCGTAGCCACTGTGTAACGACGAGTTGGCGACGAGCAGCGTGAGCAGGGCAGTCGCCAGCAGGATGAGACCGGCGGAGGATTGATGGGTTAGGAATTGGCGCAACGCGCTAGGGCTGACGAAATTCTTGAGGGCCAAGGTTTACTCCGGGTGCAATTGCTCATCGTTGGCGGCCCGACCAGCGTATTAACCTGCCATGCACTCTCAACGAGCGCGGCACCCGCTACTCCTATCGCATTGCGAACGCCGCTCGACAACCGTGATCGGCGCTATGCAATGGCCTAATGTCCGCGAACTGTCGGGTTTTTGGAACCCAAACGGCGGTCCCCGAAAATCGCGTGTCGCCAACGCAACCCTATTCGACCGGCATGCCGGCAATCGGCAACCCGCGCTCATGCGCGACAAAGCTGCCGGGCTCTAATCGCTGCGGGTCGTGTTCAACGCTCTTCGGCTACTCGTTTATCGCGAACGGTCGGCGCATTTCCAAACAGGCTCTACGATATCTGAAAGAGCGCGTCTCAGACCGACAAAGGTGCAAAGGGCGCCGTCACAGATTTGGAGCATTGTGCTTTCCAGTAGGGTGCCTTCCGTAAGGCAATGACATTGGGCGATGGACTGATCCTCATGCACGACATACTTTGAGAAAAATTCCTGTCTTCCAATTTTCTCAACGTTCAACAGGTGACAATCGGATTTGCGGATCATGCCCGGGCCGCCGTCGAAGGCTGGCATAGCCCCAGCCGACCGCCACGATCAGGGGCAGGACGCCGGCGAACATGAAGATAAGATCGCCCGGCATGCGCAGCCATTCCAGCAGACGCGGCAGCGGTGCGCCCGTAAAGTTCAGTTCACGCGCATACCAATAACCATTCTCGATCACGGCATGCAATTGAAGCAGGCCGCCCGGCAATAGGCTGAGCAGGATCATCAGCGCGAGGCCGATATTCAATCCCCAGAAGGCAATGGCGATCAATCTTGAGATTTTGGACCAAACCTCTTCCTCGATCGCTTCGCGCAGGACGAACACCATGAGGGCGATGCCGAGCATGCCAAACACGCCCATCAGTGCGGCATGGCCATGGTTGGGCGTCAGGATCGTCCCCACTTCATAGTAACTCACGATCGGCGTGTTGATGAGAAAGCCGAACACGCCGGCGCCAAGAAAATTCCAGAAACCGACCGCCATGATGAACATGAAGGTCCAGCGATGGCGTTCAACGACGGAATCCTGTCCTTTCGTCGTGCGGACGAATGACCAGGCATCGAGCGTGATCATCGTCAAGGGCACCACTTCAAGCGCCGAGAAGACGGCCGAGAGCGCCATGTTGGCTTCGGTCTGGCCGGTCCAGTACCAATGGTGGCCAGTGCCGATCAGGCCGCCACCGAAATAGAGAATGGCGTCGAGATAAATGGTCCGCAGCGCCGTCAGACGATGCACGAGCCCCATCTTGTAAAACAGGATCGCGACGATGACGGTGACGAAGAATTCAAAAAAGCCCTCAACCCACAGATGAATGATCCAGAAGCGCCAGGCATCGACGATCGTGAAATTGGTTTCGGACCCGAAGAACAGCGCCGGCAGGTAGAACATCGGAATGGCGAAGCCGGCCAGCAGGAAGAAGCGGGCGAGCGACTTGTGCTCGGGGTCGCGCAGCGCGGGCGCCACCGCCCGCCACAAGAGAACGAACCAGATGCACAGCCCGACGATCAGCAGCAATTGCCAGAACCGGCCGAGTTCGAGATACTCCCAACCCTGGTTGCCGAACCAGAACCACGAAAGCGGCAGCCATTGCAGGATTCCCGCCCATTCGCCCAGCATGCTGCCCACGATGACGATCGCGAAGGCGACGAACAGCACGTGAATGGCGAGACGCTGCCGCGGCGGCGTCTTTCCACCGAGCAGTTCCGCGACGAACAGCGCACCCGCAACGAAGCTGGTGGCGATCCAGAACAGCGCCGATTGCAGGTGCCAGGTCCGCATCAGGTTGCTGGGAAACCAGGAGGCGAGGTCAAAACCGTAGAAATCCCCTGGATCCGCCCGGTAATGCGCGATCGCCGCGCCGAAGAAGACTTGGCCGAGCAGAAGAAGGGCGGCCACGCCCATATATTTGACCGTGGCGCGCTGTGCGTCGCTGATGACCCAGTTTTGCATGGACGCAGGTGTTCCGTGCCAGCCCAGATAGTCGAACCGGCCGAAGGCAAGCAGCGCCAGCGCCGTGCCGCCGAGCAAGGCGATAAAGCTGAGCGCGCTCCAGATCAGCGCCGCGCCGGTCGGGCGATTGCCCGCAAGCGGATCATAGGGGAAATTGTTGGTATAGGAGTGACCGGTTCCTGGCCGCTCGGCGACTGAGCCCCAGGCCGCCCAGCCGAAGAAAGCGGTCAACTGGCGAAGCTCGCTCTTGTCGGTGATGAGGCTGGGAGCCAGACCGCCGTTGCGTTCCGGATGCTCGAAATAGCTGGCCCAGCGGCTCTGCTGCTGATCGAAGGCGGTGACGCCGGCAGGGAGCAGGGTGAGGGTGGCCGTTGCTGGATCGTAACGGTTGACGCGCAGTTGCAGCGCCACCTCACCATCGATGGCGGCACGATCGGCCAGGGTTAGTGCTACATAGGCTTTGCCGAAGCGGGTCTCGGCGCGTTCCTCCGCGACGGCGAGTGCCCAGGCATGAAGATAGGATGCGCTGAAATCCGGTCCAAGATAGCCACCATGCCCCCAGATGGAGCCATTGTTCATCAGGCCGTATTTGAGGAATACCTGCTGGCCGGCGCGGATATCAGCTCCAGTGAAAACGACTTGTCCGCGTGAGTCCACGACATGTTCGGGGACAGGCGGGGCGTTCGTATAGGTCTTCACCATCAGCAGGCCGAGCACGCCAAAGCCCAGTACCATGGTGAGAATCACGGCCCGGCGCCACCAATGCGACAGATTTTCGACAGGCTCCGTTCTTGTCATCGCTGGCATGCCCTCCGTCCCGTGTGCTCAGTTGGCTCGGTTCACTGTGCGAACAGGATCGTCAGCAACAAGGATGCGTCCTCAATGCCTCTCAGCCGGTGGCTTGCGCCGCCATCCAGGTAAATCCAGTCGCCGGCGGAAAGCTCGCATTCGGTGTCAGCGATACCAAGCGTGATCCGGCCTTCCAGACAATGGAGCGTGATGTCCCCGGTGACTTCGTGCGCTGGTATTTCCCTGCCGGAAGGGATGACGAGACGGATCGCCTCGAAGCTCTTTGTCTTGACGATTGCGGTCGTTTGCTGGCTCGGAAAATCTTTGCCGAATGGCCGCAAGTCCACGATCTCACCTGCCTGGGCGTGGCGCTGTGCCATAGGCCGCATCCTTTCACCGTCTTTTCAGAAATTTGGCTCATCGAGAATATTGAATCAACCAAAACATTGGTTGGGTCAGCCATAACGATTATTGTTCAATACTAGGCGCCGCGGCCAATCTCGACCGTTTGTCGTGTCTCAAAGGCAGGTTCGGCCGTGTATCGCGGTCGATTAATCGACACTCCTATTTTGTATGATGTTGGCAGATTATTTGCCGCTCGGTTCACCTCGTGCGCCATGATCCGATTTTGTGCGCTGCTACGGACGCATTGCTTCTGACAGCGCCAGGGATTGACGCCTGTTCGTCGTGCCGCTGTTCGTGGAGACCTATTTCGGCGATCAGTTATTGTGTTGCGCGACAGCGTTTCTATGGCTTCGGACTGACCTGTGGCTCAGGTCTCAGAATCCGCGCGGGTAGCGGCGATGGTGGACTCGGCGCCCATGCGCGTCCGACCCGCAGTGAAACGTTTTTCGGTCGCGGTAGGCGTCTCATCAGCGGAGCAACCCTCGAATTCGGGCTGCGCGGGACCAATGCGTCATGCGCTACCTCTCATGTTTGTAGACGATGACCGCCCGCGAACCGATGTCCGGTCGTCGGCTCCAGATCTCGAAAGCCTCGATGCCCGGTAGTGTGCGAGGCAATGCATCAAGGACCTGCTGCCAGTTCTCATGTTTCTCGCTGATCATGATCGTCCGCTCGCCATCCACGGAATCGATGGTCAACATGACGATAAAAATCGTTGAAGCGCTATAAGGCAGGCGTGCGACCGAAACCTGACGGACGGCGCTCCATGGTTCGGACCAGTGCATTGCACGATTGCCGAGCACGACGGTGTCATGAGCAACATCAATGATTTCGATTGGCATTCTCTCAGGCTTGGCCATTCCCATCTTTAATCCTTTAGCGAAGGGAATAGTCGTTCCCTAAGCGCGGCTGCATCGGCCTGCCGTTCCTCGACGGTCTTGTCATCGATGGCATCGATCGCGCTTTGTAGATGGACCGCAACGGTGCCGCGTTCGTTAACCTGGTCAAGAAGAGCCAACGCCTTCTTCATCAGCGACAAGGCCTTCTCCGTGTCCCTTTGCTTTTGCATATTGCCTGCCGTCTACCTTCGCGCTTGTAGCTATAATCGTAGCAGGCTGGCATCAACATGTCTGAATTAGATCCATATTGCCTGCATAACCAAGAATGGAGTGCGCACAGATCGCTCATCCGGGTCGCAATCAGCTAGTCGTTCACCAGATTGTAGGCGATTCCGATCCGGCGCGGCGCGCTCGCGCGTTTTCCCAATGTACGCTCGATGAATTTTCGCGCCGCTACCTCGTTGGAGAAGGAAACAGTGATGCTCGAATGCGTGCGGCCGATGCGTCCCCAACGGAGCGCGACGATGACATGCCCAAATAGATCCTGTGACGCGTGTATATGATACGCCCGTGCTATGTTGCGCTCGGCATCGACCGCCTCAAGGGCACAGCACCAATCGACGAGTTGGGTTGGCGGCTCGAACATGGGAGGAACGTGCCAATGGGATTGCGGCCCGTCCAATTGATAAGCTGAATCAGTTTTGCCGCACTGATTCAGATTTTGAAGCTAGCATGAGGCATTCTCATGTTCGCCGACGATGTCGCTTCGCTCAGAGGAGACCATGACTGCCGGCTGCAGCACCCATGATCGTCGCGACCGAGAGGAGAAGGACGATCCGGTGCAGTCTCTCCATCCGCACGAAATCGCGGGTGGGATGGACCGCGCCAGCGGTGCGATGATGGTGCGCCAGAGGCTCGATGACGAAGAGCATGAGCGCGAAAATCGCCCATAGACATACCATGGCGTGCATCCACCAGAAGCGGGGATCGATGAAGCGACCCCACATCTGGCTACGATAGACCATCCACAGACCGCTCGCCCCGGCGATCAGAACCCAGATCCGGGCTTGAGGGGCGAAATGCTCCTCAAAGCGCCGGAACACTGCCAATCTCTCGGCGGGTGGATAGCCGCGACGGATGGACGGCATCACCACAAGCGTGACGAACGCGACCCCTCCGATCCAAACAACGATCGAGAGGACGTGCAGTGCGCGTGCCAGTGCGTCGCCCATCGCGCTAGCGTCAGGCCGCCAGTAATTCGTCGGCAGGACCGAAGAACTCATAGTGGATGCGATCGGATGGCACACCCGCCAGCGACAGGGTCGAGACCGCGTGGCGCAGAAACGGTCGAGGCCCGCAAATATAATAATGGGCGTCGGCAACCGACGTGTTGGCGACCAGCCACTCGTCGGAAATGATTCCGGCGACGTCATAGTCGCGGCCCGCAACCTCGTCGGCGAGCGGTGTCTGGTGGAAGTCGATCACCTGGATCGCCTTGGCGCCGGTCGCTAGCGTGCGCACATGATCCCGCATCGCGTGCGTCAGCTTGTCGTGGGTGCCGTGGATATACTGAACAGGGATGCCGGCATCCTCGTTGGCGAGGGCTTCGAGCATAGCGACCATCGGCGTGAGGCCGACACCTCCCGAGAGCAGCACGACGGGTCGTTCGTCATGATCGTCGAGAAAGAATTCGCCAGCCGGGGCGGCCACCTTCAGGACTGTGCCCACTTTGACGTCCCGGTGGATCCATCCTGAAGCCAGACCAAGCTCTTCGCGCTTGACCGAAATGCGATAGGTCTCGCCGTTGGGCGCAGCCGAAATCGAGTAGTTCCGCTTGACCGGCGGGTGGCCGGGGATCTCCAGCCAGAATGTCAAATATTGCCCGGGCTTATAGCCCATCACCGGTTGGCCATCGACCGGACGCAGTATGTACGAGTTGATCACGCTGCTCTCGCGAACCACAGCGTCGACGCGGAAGTCGCGCCAGCCATTCCAGCCTCCGCTCGCGCCCTTCTGTTCGCCATAGATGCGGCCTTCGCGCGCGATGAGGATATTGGCGAGGAACCAATAGGCCTCGCCCCAGGCCGCCAGGATTTCGTCGGTCGCAGCATCGCCGAGCACCGCCTTGATGGCCCCGAGGAGCGCCTCTGCGACATGCGGATAGTGCTCGGGCAGGATCTGGAGACCGACATGCTTTTGTGCGATCCTCTCGACAGCCGGTGCCAGCGCGCCAAGATTTTCGATGTTGCTAGCGTAAGCGAGGATCGCACCCGTCAACGCCCGCGGCTGCGACCCAGCATCGCCATGGTGCGACTGGTTGAACAGATCGCGGATCTCTGGGTTCTGAAACATGCGGGCATACATCTCATTGACGATATCCAGGCCATGGGCTTCCAGTGCGGGAACGGTCGCCTTGACGAGCGCGATCGTCTGTTCGCTGAGAGGTTGCGACATCATATTCTCCTGACTTTGAGGTTAAAAAACGGTGGTGCAATCCGAGGATCGACGATCAGACGTCTGGGCGATGATCGTAGAAATCGACCTGCATCTTCATCTGCCCGAGCGGGGTTACGAAATGCGGCTGTTGCGGAAGGACGAGCCCTGGCCTGTCCGGCGTCAGCACGATTTCCGAAGACGGATCGACATAGGTGAGCGTGAGCGCTCCTTCGATGACCCGGATCAGGCCCCACACGCCCGCCTTGGTGTCGTGACGCGCGCGCAAGGCCGCCGGGAGCGTGTGCTCATCAAAGATCGGTGTGGATCGATAGGGACGGCTTTCACTCACGAAACTGCACCTCTGTGGTTTTGATCGATCGCGCGGCCGGCCCGGCTTTGGGGCGCGGGGCCGAGCTTGAAGAATATTGCGAGCTGGAGGCTCTCCGCGATGCGTGCTGCCTTTAATTGGAGCGCGACCGCGGCTGCAGGTTCCATCAGTTCGTCAGTGGTCTGCTTCCAAAGATCCAGCCAGCGATCGAAGAGGGCCGGGGTAATCCGATCTTTGTGCTTAAGATGTGCCGGGACAGGTTGGCCCTTATAGCGTCCGGTCGTCAGCATCACCGATGACCAGAAATGGGCCAGCTTCTCTAGATGTTCGGGCCAATCATGCACTGCGTCATTGAAGATCGGTCCCAACTCGGCGTCTGCCCGGACGCGAGCGTAAAAGGCGTTCACCAAATGCGAGAGACTGCTCTCATTGATCGCTGAGGGACCGTTCACGACTCATCCTTCAATCATGCATTGTGGATACATCTATGATGAACGTTTGAAAGATGCAACAGAAATGCATATAAAATTACCGGGTCGGAGAAGGCCCGACAGGAACGAGCATGAAGCTGACGCTGTTCACTGATTATTCGATGCGCGTGCTGCTCTATCTCGCGGCGCGACCGGATCGCCTGTGCTCGATTGCGGAAGTCGCCCGGGCTTATGGGATTTCACAGAACCACCTGATGAAGGTGGTCAACGATTTGGCTCGTTCGGGCTACATCGATAGCGTCAGGGGGCGCAGTGGTGGTATTCGTCTCGGTAAGCGCCCCGCCGAGATCAACATCGGCTCGCTCGTCCGACATACGGAAGGAGGCTTTGATCTGGTCGACTGTGACGGATGCATCGTCGCGCCGGCGTGCCGGTTGACCGGCATCCTCAAAGAGGCACTTCGCGCATTCCTTTCGGTGCTCGACCGCTATACATTGGTCGATCTCGTTGTCAGTCCTCGCGATTTTGATCAGATCTTCGGCAAGCTCGAAGAGAAATCCTGATCTTTCTCTGCCAAGCTGGGGTTTGTCTGTCCGAGGCTGTTGCCGCGATAGCCGACAATGACGCTGCTATCGCGGCGCTCAGTGCCGCTGTCGAGCGCGGGGTGACTCTAGTCGGCAAGATCGTCGAATCGACGATGACCGCAGGTACCGACGACCAATAATTTTGGAGTTAAATCGCAAAACTATTCATTTGCCTGAGCGGGTCATTTTGCCCACGCTCAAACTCCAGTCGAGGAGAATCTGGTCCGGGGCCTGCCCGATAGGAGAGGACGCCTTACGCATGGGGCAGGTACCGAAGAAACGAGCGCCGGGCAGCCCGTTTTCATGGTCCGGGGTTTTATGGACGCTTGCGATGGCGGCCGGCGCCGCGGGCCTCGTTGCCCTGCAGAAGTCCCGCATTTTGAGCGAGGAGATGCTCATTCTGCTGGTCTTCGTCGCGGTGCCGGTGGCGGCATTCTGTCTCTCTGGCAAGGGGCAGGATCGCTCCGACGACCAGCCTGCCCCCAGGGACAAACGGTGCCAATAAGACGCGGCCGCGCACCGAGGGCCTTGATAGAGACGCGGTCGCGCCCGCGAACTTTCCAACAGAATATTTGCGCCTTACCATCAATATTTTGATCTACGAGAAGAGCAAAAAGCTCGGGTAATAGGGCCGCACCATAGGGAGGTGATGACCACGGTCTTAGACTGATCGTGACAATTACCCATTGTCACGGTTGATGAGTATGCCGAGTTCGCTTGCAGGCGGAATACGCCTGCCTTTACCCAATATCCATGTTGATCCGCAGAGGCTGCTCTTTTCGATGAGCAGCTTGATCGCTGCATCGATTACCTTGGCTATCGCATTTTCGGCCAGCCTCCCGCGCCCCTGGTGGGCGCTGCTGACGGTCTATGTGACAGCGCAACCAATGGCGGGCGCTTTCCGGCCGAAGGTGTTGTATCGGCTCGGCGGGATCCTGATCGGCGCGGGCATGACGATCCTGTTGGTGCCGAATCTCCAGAATTCTCCCGAATTGCTCGTGCTTTGCCTCGCATCCTGGGCGGGCCTGTGCATCTATCTTGCGGTACTCGACCGGACACCGCGCGCCTTCTTGTTCCAGATGGCGGCGTTTAGCGCGGCCGTCATCAGCTTTCCCTATCTCGACGATCCCGCGAACATCTTCGACACCACCATTGCCCGGGTCCAGGAGATGACCGTCGCGATCCTGTCGGTGACGGCCGTTCATGCCCTGTTGCAGCCGTGGAGCGCGACGCCGGTCATCCGGGCGCGGGCGCTATCCTTCTTGACGCATGCGCGGCGCTGGACCGTCGAGGCACTGGGCAGTGAGCACACCAGGCTTGAATATGAGCATCGGCGGATGCTGGCAGCTGACGTCACCGAACTGGGCATGATCGCCATTCATCTCCCGTTTGACCAGCGCTGGGCGCCGGCGACCCGGCGCCGAGTCATGGCCTTGCAGCAGCACCTCGCCAATGTGCTGCCCTTCGCATCGGCTGCCGCCAACCGCCTGGATCAATTGCGCGCAATGGCACCCCTGCGACCCGACCTGACGGCGTTGGTGGGCGAGGTGTCGGACTGGCTGGCGGATGAGGACGCCAGACCGGAACGTGCGGGACAACTCGTCAGGCAGTGCGAGACGTTCGCGCAGGAGATGGAGGCGAAGGCCGACTGGGCGTCGTTGCTCACCGCGAGCGCGTGCATCCGCATGGCGGATTTTCTTACGGCGCTCGCGGCCAGTCGCCGACTGGTGAACCGCATTGGCTCGCCGGGTCGCCCGAAATTCAAGAATGAGGTTGTCGAGCGTTTCGCGCTGGCGCGCGATCACGGTGTCGCTGCCCTGGCAGGTCTCGCGACGACGGTTGCGATCATGCTCTATTGCGCGGTCTGGATCCTGCTGGCCTGGCCTAACGGATCGGCGACTGCCGCCTTTGCCGCATTGATCACCTGCTCCTTTGCAGCACAGGATGATCCGGCTCCGGTGATCGGGCGCTATCTTACAGCCACCCTCAAGACGTTCCCGCTCGCGGCGCTGTACCTCTTTGTCGTCCTCCCGCGGGTGGACGGTTATGAGATGCTGATCATCACGCTCGCGCCGGCGCTGTTGTGGATGGGCTATATTCAGGCCGATCCCAAGCGGTCGCCGGAGGCGCTGCCGATGTTCTCCTGCTTCATCGTGGCCATGGGTTTTCTCGCGCGATTCCAGGCCGATTTCGCAGCGTTCATCAACACCGGGCTGGCGCAGATCGGCGGGATCGTCGCGACGCTCGCGGTCACTAAATTGTTTCGCTCGGCCAATGTGTTGTGGACGGCGCGGCGCATTCTGCGGAGCAATTGGGGCGAACTGTCTCGCCTGGCGGACATTCGCACGCCATTCGTGCCGCAGCGTTGGACGGCCATGGCGGTCGACCGTTTGGGACAGGTGGCCGCACGGATGGCCATCGCGTCACCGAGCGAAGCCCTGCATGCGGCCGATGGGCTTTCCGACCTGCGCATTGGCCGCAATATCATCCCGTTGCGGCGATCCTTGCCCCACGTCCCCCATGACGTTCGCCATGGCCTAGGCGCTGTCTTGTCGGGGCTGAGCGCCTTCTATGCGACCCGCTGGCGGAACGGTGCTCCCGATGCTCCGCCGCCTGCCTTGCTCGCCGCGATGGATTCCGCCCTGCACGCGTTAGTCGCACTCCCGGGCGACGAACATCGGCGGCAGGCGGTGCGGGCACTGGTCGGCATGCGCTGCAATCTGTTCCCATCCGCCGGGAAGCCGAGCGGAGCGATGCCATGATCGAAGAGATCAATATTCTCGGCGTCTATATTCCCGCCGCGCTGTTATGGGGGGTGCTAGCGGCTGTCCTGATCTATCTGGTCCGCGCGCCTCTCCAGCGTCTGCCTGTCTACCGCGCGCTGTGGCATCCCAGCCTGCTCGAGCTCGCCTGCTTCGTTCTCTTGTGGTGGGGGCTGAGCGTCCTTGCCGACATGTTCCTCTATTCCTGGCTCATCTCTTGATCATGCTGCATAAACAAAATCTCGTGCGTTCTATCACGACACTCCTCGTCATCCTGGCTACGCTTGGCGGGATCTATGCGTTGTGGTTGCGCTATCAGGTCGCGCCCGTCACCCGCGACGGCAAGGTCCGGGCTGATATGGTGCCGATCGCGGCCGACGTCAGCGGGCTCGTTACCGAAGTCCGCGTCCACGACAATCAGGTCGTGAAGAAGGGCGATGTGCTCTTCACGATCGATCAGCCTCGATATCGGCTCGCGCTGGAGCAGGCCGAGGCGAATGTCGCGAGCCAAAAGGTCGCCCTGGCGCAGGCCATCCGGGAGGACCGGCGTAACCGCGCCATGCCCGAGGTGATCGCGACCGAAGTGATCGAGCAGGGGCGGGCGCGGGTCGAGACGTTACGCGCAAGCATCGGCCAGGCCGTTGCCGCGCGGGATCTGGCCCAGTTCAACCTTGAGCGGACATTGGTCAGGGCGCCTGTCGGTGGTACGGCGTCAAATATGACGCTGCAGCCGGGCGTCTATCTGACGGCGGGCAAGCCCGCCTTCGCGCTCGTTTACGATGCCTCCCTCCGCGTCGAAGGGTATTTCGAGGAAACCAAGTTGCCCGACATTCGGGTCGGCGATCGCGCGAGTGTCTATCTGATGGGCATCGCCGATGAGGTCGAGGGCCATGTGCAGAGTATCGCGGGCGGTGTCGAGGATCGCGAACGGGCCGGTGCCGATGGGCAGCTCGCCAATGTGAACCCGTCCTTCACCTGGGTTCGTCTCGCGCAGCGCATTCCCGTCCGGATCGCGATCGACAAGATTCCCAGGAACGTCCGGATGATCCCGGGACAGACGGTCACGGTGATCGTGCATCCCCGCAAGGATGGGCGCGAGATCCACAGGAGCTTGCCGTGGTGAAGCGCGCACTTTCGTTTCTCTCGATTACGCTGCTCACGGGCTGTGCGGTGGTGGGACCGGATTATCATGTGCCCGAGGGTGCGATGATCAGCCAATCGGGTGCGCAAGGGGATTTCCTGTCGGGTAAGGCCGTTGCGAACGCCGAACCGCTGCCTGAGCGGTGGTGGACGCTCTATAATGATCCCGCGCTCGACGCGCTCGTCGTTCAGGCGCTCGAGGCGAACACCGATTTGCGGGTTGCCGAAGCCAATCTCCAGCGCAGCCTCGCTCTTCTCGATGCGCGCGGCGCAAGCCGCGAATTGCAAGGCAGCGCCAGCGCGGACACGAGCTATGCGCAGCGATCCGCAGAGGCGGAATTGCAGCATGTTCAACCGCCGACGCGCCAGATTTACAATGCCGGTATCGGTGTCAGCTATGATCTTGATCTCTTCGGCGGTCTGAGGCGCGGGATCGAGGCGGCGAGCGCCGATAGCGAGGCGGCGGCAGCGGCCCGCGACCTCGTGCGGGTCAACGTCGCCGCCGAAGCGACGCGGGCCTATGCTGAGATTTGCAACAGCGGATCCCAGATCGATCTGCTCAACAGCGTCGTCGCGCTTCAGGCAAAGAGCGTCGCTTTGACCCGCATCCTCATCAGCCATGGCCGCGTCGCCCCTTATGAGCTCGATCGGCGGCAAGCGGCGTTGGATTTGACCAGATCCCGCCTTCCGCGTCTCGCCGCCCGGCAGCGCAACGCGCTGTTCCGGATGACGGCGCTGTTGGGACGCACGCCGAACGAGGCTGATCTCGCGCTTCTAAACTGCCATCATGCGCTGCAAATGACCCAGATCCTGCCCGTAGGAGACGGTCAGGGGCTGTTGCGGCGGCGCCCTGACATCCGAATAGCCGAACGTCGCCTGGCCGCCTCGACGGCGCGGATCGGCGTGGCGACGGCCGATCTCTATCCGGACATCAAATTGGGAGCGTCGATCGGGTCGACTGGGGCAACGGCTGATTTTCTCTCGCCCGTGACCAACCGTTTCGGGTTGGGACCGTTGATCAGCTGGACGATCAACCGTCATGCGGTGCGTGGCAACATCGAGGCGGCAAAAGCGCAAAGCCGGGCTGATCTGGCGGCATTTGATGGCGTGGTCATCAAAGCGCTGCGCGAGATTGAATCATCGCTCACATCTTATGCCGCGGGTATCGATCAATTGGAAAATCTCGAGCGGTCGCGCGATGAAGCGGCCCGGGCGGCGCAGCGTACCGCGCAGCTGCGGCGGGGCGGTAAGATTGATGAGCTTCCTGCGCTCGAAGCCGAACGCGATTTTATCGCGGCGCAGCAAGCCGTGGCCGAGGCGAAAGCCGCCATGAACGAGGATCAGATTGCGCTCTTTCTGGCGCTGGGTGGCGGGTGGGCGGCACCGGCTTCCCACTGATCCGGCTCGGAACGCGCTTACCCATGCATCGGGTGGAAGGGTATCTTGATCCGGTGGCCGATAGTCTGGCGAATAGGACCGATTCTGGACGCTGCCTCAGGGAGCATAGACGGCTATTTATCCCACTGATTGTGCGCTTTGGCGTCTTGCGACCATGGCGTGCGTGCGTGAGGCCCATGATGCGCTATAGGCCTGCGCGAAGCCCCGCTCCCTTGCGCGGCTGACCACTCCCGGCGACATTCAATTGTCGCCGGGAGACCATTCACGAGCGCTCACGATACTGCGATATCAATTGGGATTCGGGCAGTTAAATGCAAGATTTCTGTTGGATAAGCCGCAAATAATGAAGTTGTGTAGGCGCTTTCAGCTCTTACCTTGGTCTTGAAATTTGGAGCGATCCGGTCGGCGTTTCCATCGCATCGACGATCGGGGGGCTCACTGCATGCGTGTTCGCACACGAACGCGGGACCAATATTAGGCGCACTGGCTTCTCAGCAAGACAGACGACTTGGATGTCAACTGCGCCATCAGGAGCAGTCGACATGGTGGAATGTCTCCATGACCCCGGGACTATCGCGGCGCTCAAACGCGCCGCCGCAGATGCCGCGATCGCGCGGGTCGAGGATGGTATGCTCGTGGGCCTAGGCACGGGAACGACGGTCTCCTTCCTTATCGCCGGTTTGGGGAGGCGCGTCACGGCCGGCTTGCGAATAGAGATTGTCGCCACATCGCATGCCACAGTGCGTCAGGCCGCCGCAGCGGGCTTGCCGATCCGACCCTTCAATAGCCTCGCGAGTGTCGATCTCGCAATCGACGGCGCCGACGAACTCGATGTGCAGTTGCGTGCGATCAAGGGCCATGGTGGTGCAATGCTGCGCGAGAAGATCGTCGCGGCGGCGGCTGCGCACATGGTCGCCATCATCGATGCGAGCAAGGAAGTCGTGACCCTCGGACGCGGTGTTCTCCCGGTTGAGACGTTGCCGTTCGCGGCCACCTTCGTCGCGCATCGGGTCGAGGCGTTGGGCGCAAGTGTCAGCATGCGGATGGCGGGCAATGTTCCGTACCGCACCGACCAGAATAATATCGTGCTCGATTGCGGTTTCGGCGCGCTCGCCGATCCTGAAGGTCTGGCGTCAGCCTTGTCTGCGATCCCCGGTGTGCTGGGTCACGGTCTTTTCCTCGATGAGATCGATGCCGCCTTTGTCGGCCGACGAGACGGTGTCGCGCACCTGATCCGCGCCGCGCAGGGTGTGATCCTATGACATGGAACGGGTCAACAGTTCGCGGGGGGCCGCCCCCGCCGGATTGTTCGGGCTCCGGTTCCGCGATTGGCGCTTTGGAGAGAGGATATGACGACTGAGCTCCAAGAGTACGCCGTTCGCACCCTTGACGCGCTGGCCATCAATACGGTGCGAACACTCGCGATCGACGCTGTCGAGAAAGCGTCGTCGGGTCATCCGGGAACCCCGATGGCCATGGCACCGCTGGCCTATACGCTGTGGAGCCGTTTCCTTCGCTATGATCCCGATCGGCCGGACTGGCCAAACCGCGATCGCTTCGTGCTTTCGGATGGTCATGCGTCGCTGCTGCTCTACGCATTTATCCACCTCGCCGGGATAGTGGAGATCGATGCGCAAGGCAGGCCGACCGGACAGCCGGCGGTCAGCCTCGATGACATCAGGCAGTTTCGGCAATTATCCTCCAAGACGCCCGGTCATCCGGAATATGGGGTGACGACGGGCGTGGAAGTGACCACCGGCCCGCTCGGACAGGGGTGCGGCAATTCCGTCGGCATGGCGATCGCCGAACGCTGGCTGGCGGCCCATTTCAATCGCGACGACGCCACGCTGTTCGACCATGACGTCTATGTGCTGTGCAGCGATGGCGACATGATGGAGGGCGTGGCGAGCGAAGCGGCATCGCTCGCCGGCCATCTCAAGTTGTCGCACCTGTGCTGGATCTACGACAGCAACCGCATCACCATCGAAGGCGATACCCACCTTGCCTTCAGCGAGGATGTGACGACACGGTTTCGAGCCTATGGCTGGAATGTCCTGCACGTCGATGACGCGAATGACACCGACACGATCGCGCGGGCACTGGCGGCGTTCCGGGAAAGCAAGGACGCACCGACGCTTATCGTCGTCGATAGCATCATAGGCTGGGGTTCGCCGATCGCCGGCACGGCTAAGGCACATAGCGATCCGCTCGGGTCGGACGCAGTCCGGCAAACCAAGCGGGCCTATGGTTGGCCCGAGGACGCGCAGTTCCTCGTTCCGCCTGGGGTCGCGGATCATGTCCGCGCCAGCCTCGCCGACCGTTCACGACCGCGGCGCGAAGCCTGGGAGGAGATGCAGCGTCAGTATCACAAGCAGTATCCTGAACTGGCCCAACAGCTTGAGGCGATGCTGCGCGGCACCTTGCCTGAAGGCTGGGAGAGCGACGTGCCGCAATTCGCGGCTGACGCTACTGGGATCGCGACGCGCGACGCCGGGGGAAAGGCGCTTAACGTGATCGCGCAGCATGTGCCGGCGCTGGTGGGGGGCGCGGCTGACCTGGCGCCTTCGACCAAGACCCGGCTCACCTTTGATGGCGCGGGCGATCTCGGCGCAGAGAGCCAGGGCGGGCGGAATATGCATTTCGGCGTCCGCGAGCATGCGATGGGCGCGATCGCCAACGGCATGGCGCTCTCGAATCTCCGGCCATTCACAGCGACCTTCCTCGTATTCAGCGATTATATGCGTCCGCCCATCCGCCTTGCGGCGATGATGGAACTGCCCACGATCTTCGTCTTCAGTCACGATTCGATCGGGGTTGGTGAGGACGGGCCGACGCATCAACCGATCGAGCATCTGGCCGCGCTCCGCGCCGTTCCCGGTCTCAATGTCATCCGCCCTGCGGACGCCAATGAGACCGTGGAAGCCTGGCGGGTCGCCATGGGACAGAGCCAAGCGCCGAGCTGCCTCATATTGTCGCGGCAGAAGCTGCCGATCATCGACCGGGACCGTTATGCGGCCGCCGATGGCCTTGCCCATGGCGCCTATGTGCTGGCGGACATAGATGGGGGCGATCCGGAACTGTTGCTGCTTGCCACCGGCAGCGAGGTCGCGCTGGCGCTTGGCGCGCATGAACGCCTTATGGCGCAAGGTGTCCGTTCGCGCGTTGTCTCGATGCCCTGCTGGGCCTTGTTCGAGAAGCAGCCGCGTCGCTACCGCGATACCGTGTTGCCGCCGGCGGTGCGCGCCCGCGTCGCGGTGGAGCAGGCCTGTGCGCTGGGATGGGACCGCTATGTCGGTCCCGGCGGCGCAACCGTGACGATGGCCAGTTTCGGCGCATCGGCGCCGTACGCCAGGCTGCGGGAAAAATTCGGCTTCACCATCGATCATGTCGTCGCGGTGGCCCGGAGCGTGTTGTCCGCGGAGGAAAGATGATGACCAATCGGTTGCGCAGCCTCGAAGCGGAGGGTCAAGCGGTCTGGCTGGATTTTCTGGACCGGCGCTTGCTCGCCGGAGGCGGTCTCACGCGCTTGATCGAAGAGGACGGGGTGACCGGACTTACGTCCAATCCGTCCATCTTCGAAAAGGCGATCGGCCACGGCCGTGACTATGACGAGGAGATCGCCGCGGTTCTCGACGACGGCGGTGCGACGATCAGCCAGATCTACGAGCATCTCGCAATCACCGACATCCAGGCCGCCGCCGACGCCCTGCGGCCGGTTTACGACCGCCTGAACGGTGCCGACGGCTTTGCCAGCATCGAAGTTTCGCCGTTCCTCGCGCACTCGACACAAGGGACCATCGACGAGGCCCGCCGTCTCTGGGCCGCCATCGATCGGCCCAATCTGATGGTGAAGGTCCCGGGCACCCGCGAAGGGGTGCCGGCGATCCGGGCGCTCACTGCCGCAGGGATCAACGTCAATATCACCTTGCTGTTCGCGCGCGACATGTATGCCGCGGTGGCCGAGGCGTTCATCGCCGGCCTCGAGGACCGGGTCGCAAGGGGCGACGACATCACCGGTATATCCTCGGTAGCGAGCTTCTTCGTTAGCCGGATCGACACCAGGATCGACGCGACGATCGATGCGCGAAGGAAGGCGGGTGACGCCGAGGCCAACGCGCTTGCCGCATTGCGCGGCAAGGTCGCGATTGCCAACGCTCAGCTGGCCTACCAATATTATCTGGAGCTGATGGCGAGCACGCGCTGGCAGGGGCTCGCCAAAAAGGGCGCGCGGTCGCAACGGCTGCTCTGGGCATCGACTGGGACGAAGGACCCAAGTTTTAGCGACGTGCTCTATGTGGAGCGCCTGATCGGGCGTGATACGATCAACACAATGCCGCCCAATACGATCGCGGCCTTTCTCGATCATGGCGTGACAAGCCAATCGCTGACCACGGACATTGATGATGCGCGCGTGATCCTCGCGGAGGCCGACCGTTTGGGGCTCGATCTGGCGGGCGTCACCGCTGCCCTGGTCGTCGATGGCATAGATAAATTCTCCGATGCCGCCGACGCGCTTTTTGAAGCGATCGCCAGGGCGCGCAGCGAGATGCTCGATGGGACGATCAATCGGCTTGAAGCGAGTTTGCCCGAGCCTCTGCGCGGCTTGGTCGACACAACGCTCGAGAGGGCGGGCGCTGAACACTGGTCGCGGCGGCTATGGAGCGAAGATGCGACCCTGTGGACGGAGGCCGATGAAAACCGCTGGTTGGGCTGGCTGCGCGCTGGTCGCGGTGAGGCGGTGGATAGGGACGCGCTGGCTACCTTCGCCGCCGAGACGCGCCGCTACGACGACATAGTCCTACTGGGGATGGGTGGATCGAGCCTGGGAGCCGAAGTGATCAGCCGTGTGCTGGGCCGTGCCCCCGGTCATCCCAAGTTGCATGTGCTCGACACAACCGATCCCGGTCAGATCCAGACGGTCGCCGCCGCGATCGATCCGGCGAAAACCCTTTTCATCGTGTCCAGCAAATCCGGCACGACGATGGAGCCGGACCTGCTGCGCGGTTTCTTCCGTGAACAGGTCGAACGGGCAGTTGGCGAGGGTGAAGCCGGGCCGCACTTCGTCGCCATCACCGACCCTGGTTCGGCTTTGGAAAAACGCGCACGCGCCGCCCGGTTCGAGCATATCTTTGCCGGCGATCCGCAGATCGGCGGCCGCTATTCGGTGCTTTCGCCCTTCGGTCTGGTGCCGGCGGCGGCGATCGGCGTCGACGTGCCGGCATTGCTCTCGGCGAGTTGCGTCATGGCGGATTCCTGTGGCGGTGACGTGCCCCCGGCGGTCAATTCCGGTATTCGGCTTGGCGTCATCATCGGCGAAGCCGCCAAGGCGGGGCGCAACAAGCTGACGATCCTGGCAAGCGCGCGAATGACGCCATTTGGTGCCTGGCTCGAGCAGTTGCTCGCCGAATCGACCGGCAAGCACGGCACCGGCGTCATTCCGGTGGATCTCGAACCCATCGGCACGCCGGACGCCTATGGTCAGGATCGCCTGTTCGTCCATCTCAGGCTCATAGGCGACGAGGATGCGGCGCTCGATGGCCGTGTTGCGGCGCTGGAAGCGGCGGGGCAGCCCGTGGTGCGGATCGGGATCACCGAGCGGCTCCAGATCGGGCAGGAGTTTTTCCGCTGGGAGATCGCGACCGCGGTTGTCGGGGCAGTGCTCGGCATCAATCCGTTCGATCAACCCGATGTGGAGGCCGCCAAGGTGAAGGCCCGCGCGTTGGTCGATTCCTATGAACGGACGGGTTCGGTCGCTCCACAGACGCCGATCGTGCGTGCGGGAACGCTCAGCTTCTTTGCAAATCGGCCGGCCGAAGACGCCGTAACCCTGTTGAAGGCGCACTTTCACGCGCTCGGGTCCGGCGGCTATGCGGCATTTCTCGCCTATATCGAGCGCAGCGATTCGCATGAACTGGCGTTGAGCCAGATGCGCGTGATGGTCCGCGACGCTCTGCGTGTTGCGACGGTTGCGGGGTTCGGCCCGCGATTTCTCCATTCTACGGGCCAAGCCTATAAGGGCGGCCCGGCGGGCGGTGTGTTCCTCATCCTCACCCGTGATGCTGATCCCGATCTCGCCATTCCCGACCATCGCGCCAGCTTCGGCACGGTCCAGTTGGCGCAGGCGCTTGGCGACATCGAGGTGCTGGCCGAACGCGGCCGACGATGGCTTCGTGTCCATATCCACGGCGCGGAGGCGGAAGGGCTTGCCGAACTCGGCCGGCTTATCGCCGCCGCGCTCGCCTGAAAAACAGGAGGTGACGACATGCGAATAGGCGTGATCGGGCTTGGCCGCATGGGCGGCAACATCACCAGGCGACTGATGCGCGGTGGGCATGAGGTCGTCGCCTGGGACCATGGGGAACAAGCGATCGCGACGGTCGTGGCGGACGGTGCCATCGCGGCCGCCTCGCTTGAGGATATGGCCGACAAACTGGCAACACCCGGGATATTCTGGGTGATGTTGCCAGCCGGCGAGGCGACCGAACAGACCATCACCGCGCTCGGGACGATCGCCGCGCGCGGCGACATCGTGATCGACGGCGGCAACAGCTTCTACAAGGACGACATCCGCCGGGCCAAAGCGCTCGCGGCGCTGGGTATCGACTATGTTGACGTCGGCACCTCGGGGGGTGTCTGGGGACTCGAGCGTGGTTACTGCCTGATGATCGGCGGCCCCGACAGGGCGGTGGACGAACTGGACCCGATCTTCGAGGCGCTGGCACCCGGCCTTGGGACCATAACGCGTACCAACGGCGCCGATGGTCCTAGTAAACGCGCCGAGCGTGGCTATGTCCATGTCGGACCAGCGGGCGCGGGGCATTTTGTCAAAATGGTCCATAATGGCATCGAATATGGCCTGATGCAGGCCTATGCCGAGGGCTTCGACATTCTGAACGCCAGGGCGTCGGAGAAGCTTCCCGAAGACGAGCGGTTCACGATCGCTCTGCCTGACGTGGCGGAGGTGTGGCGGCGAGGCAGCGTCATTTCCTCCTGGCTGCTCGACCTGTCCGCTGCCGCGCTTGCGCGCGACCATACCCTCGAAAAATATAGCGGCCATGTCGCGGACAGCGGCGAGGGTCGGTGGACGGTCGATGCGGCGATGGAAGAGGCGGTGCCGGCATATGTTTTGTCGGCGGCGCTCTTTGCGAGGTACCGCAGCCGCGTCGATACCACCTTCGGTGACAAGCTCCTGTCCGCGATGCGCTTCGGCTTCGGAGGGCATGTCGAGATTCCGCAATGATGACCGGCAATTCGGATAAGGCTCCCGCCGCGACCCTGGTGATTTTCGGTGTGACCGGAGATCTGACGCGCCGCTTGCTGGTCCCGGCCCTCGCCAATCTTCGGCGCGAAAACCGGATCGGAGACGATCTGCGGATCCTCGGCATCGGCTATGAGGCTATGGATGACGCGGCGCTGCGCGCCCGTCTCGACACGTTCACCGATCCCAGCCCATCCGGTTGGAGCAAATTGCGCAATCGCATCACCTATCTGAAGGGTGATTTCGACGATCCGGCGACCTATCGCGCGCTTGGCCAGCAGCTCGCCTACGCCGGCAATGCCGCCTTCTACCTCGCTACGCCTCCGGAATTTTTCGGGCCTATTGTCGAGCGGTTATCGGTGGCCGATTTGCTCAAGGAGGATGTGGGCTTTCGTCGTGTCCTGATCGAAAAGCCGTTTGGGCACGATCTCGCTTCGGCCCGCACGCTCAACGACCGCCTCCTAAAGCTGATTGGGGAATCCCAAATATATCGGATCGATCATTATCTGGGCAAGGAAACGGTACGGAACATCCTCGTCGCGCGCTTTGCGAATCCGATGATCGAGGCGGTGTGGAACCATCGCTATATCGACCATGTACAGATTACGGCCGCGGAGACTGTCGGGGTCGGTCGGCGAGGGAAATTCTATGATGCGACGGGCGCGCTGCGGGATATGGTGCCGAACCATTTGTTCCAGCTTCTCGCGATGGTCGGGATGGAGCCTCCCAACAGCTTCGCTGCCGCCGCCGTCCAGACGGAGAAGACCAAAGTCATCGAAGCGACGCGCAAATTTTTGCCCGAGCAGGTGACGACGGACGTCGTGCGAGGCCGTTATGGCGCGGGACGCGTCGGCGATGAGCCGCGAAGTGCCTATTCGGACGAACCCGATGTCGATCCGGACAGTGACACCGAAACCTTTGTGGCGATGAAGCTCTTGCTCGACACATGGCGATGGTCGGGTGTTCCCTTCTACCTGCGGACCGGCAAGGCGCTGGCGCGGCGCGATACGGAGATCGTGCTCCAGTTCAAACCGGTCCCGTGCGCGTTGTTTCGTCATAGCGATATGAACGGCCTCCCGCCGGCTCTGTTGCAAAGATTGGCGGCAGTCAGAGGTAGGCTGTCGCTCTGCGCCGATCAGGCGGCTGCTGCGAAATGGTGGTTGAGCATGCCCATGGCCTCCGTCAGCGCCGAGGGCCCAATGCCAAAAGCTCTCTCCACAAGGCGCACCTCGCCCCTGATGCCGGGCTGCAGGCACCAGGGGCGAGCCTGTCCTTTGCGCAGGGCTCGCATGACTTCGAATCCCTTGATCGTGGCATAGGCCGTGGGGATCGATTTGAAACCGCGCACCGGCTTGATCAGTATCTTGAGCTTTCCGTGATCGGCCTCGATCACGTTATTGAGATACTTCACCTGCCGGTGGGCCGTCTCCCGGTCCAGCTTTCCTTCGCGCTTCAATTCGGTGATCGCTGCACCATAGCTCGGCGCTTTGTCGGTATTGAGCGTGGCAGGCTTTTCCCAGTGCTTCAGGCCTCGCAGGGCCTTGCCCAGGAACCGCTTCGCTGCCTTGGCGCTGCGGGTCGGCGACAGGTAGAAATCGATCGTGTCGCCCCGCTTGTCGACTGCCCGGTACAGGTAGGTCCACTTGCCCCGCACCTTGACGTAGGTTTCATCCAGGCGCCAGCTCGGATCAAAGCCACGCCGCCAGAACCAGCGCAGCCGCTTCTCCATCTCCGGGGCGTAGCACTGGACCCAGCGATAGATCGTCGTATGGTCGACCGAAATGCCGCGTTCCGCCAGCATTTCCTCAAGGTCGCGATAGCTGATCGGATAGCGACAATACCAGCGCACCGCCCACAGGATCACATCACCCTGGAAATGGCGCCACTTGAAATCCGTCATCGTTCCGTCCGTCCAATCTCCGCCAAGCATGCTCAAGCTTCACGATTTTTGCAACAGAGCCACCATGATCTGCTCCGCGAGCTCGAGGAGCGCGCAAAGGCAATGGTCGGCGAGCAAGCGGCGGTTGTGCGTTCCCAGCCTTATTATCTCGATGTGACCCACAACCTCGCCAACAAGGGCGACGGGATAACCGCGCTGGCCCGGGCGTTCGGGGTCGAACTGGCCCAGGTCGCCGCGCTTGGTGACATGCCCAATGATGTACCGATGTTCGCCCGCGTGGGATTTGCGGTGGCGATGGGGCAGGCGCCCGCCAGCGTTCGGACGGCCGCGAGCGCGACCGCGGCCAGCAACGAGGAGGATGGTGTCGCGGACGCCGTCCATCGGTTCGTTCGTCCAAGAATTGCCCGATCTTGATCTTGGCAGTGCTGGACGGGCCTTTGTGCGTGCGGTCGATCGGGGCACGGCGCTGAATGCGCTCACCGGCCCCAGTAGATCGCGACCGGCGCGCGGATCGATGACAGCACGCGTCCAATGGCGAGATTGGACGAGGATCCCTCTCTGATCGCTTGTTCCGCGACGGCGCGCTTTGTCTCGCCGGTGATCGTCAGGAGCAGGCAGCGGGTCGCCACAAGCGCGGCGCGTGTCAAGGTGACCCGTGCGACGGGCGCTGCCGCCGGAAGCGGGTCGGGGGTCACGCCATAGGCGAGCCGGCGCGCGGGAGCGTTCAGCGCGGCATCGAAATCGGGTCCGGGGAGGATCGATGCGACATGTCCGTCCTCGCCCATGCCCAGCCACACAAGGTCCAGCGGCCATCGTAGCCTGCGCAGCTTGCGGTCGGCCGTGTCGCCGGCGGACCGGGGATCGGCTTCGCCGTCGAACAAGGTGAGGAGCATCGCGCCGGTGCTGCCGAAATAGGTACGGATCAAGCCGGCGCCGCTAAGCGGATCGTCGATTGGCACCAGCCTGTCATCGGTCGGCAGCAGCGTCACGCGCGGCCAGTCGACGTCGCGGACGGCGAGCTGGTGAAAGATCGGCTTGGGTGTCTGGCCGCCGGGTACAGCAATGACGGCCGAACCGCGCGCTGCGATCGCGGACCTCAGGATCGATTGGACGACGTCGGCGACCGGAGCCGCCATTGCTGCCGCATCCTCGAACGACTGCCATACGAGGGCGGCGCCCGACCGTTCGGACGGGCCGTTCATCCCATGACGACCAGGATCTGATGCGTTTTGCCGTCATCGGGGAGATCGATCTCGAAAGGACGCTCGGCGATCTCGGTATCGTCAATCAGCGCCGAGGCGATCCCCTTTGCGACACCCCAGGGATTTTCGACACGGATCTCGAAGCGGGTCGATCCGCGCCGCAGCGAAATCTCGAAGCCGGGCCAGCTATCGGGAATGCACGGATCGAGATGGAGCGCCGTTCCGCGCAAGCGCAGCCCCAATATCTCTTCCACCCCGGCGCGATACAGCCAGGCGGCTGATCCCGTATACCAGGTCCATCCCCCCCGGCCGACATGATCCGCCGCGGAATAGACGTCGGCCGCGACGACATAGGGTTCCACCTTGTAGCGGCGCAGATCGGAGCGGTTACGGGCGTGGTTGATCGGGTTGAGCAGCCAAAAGAGAGAGGCTGCCTTCGCGCCTTGGCCGAGCCGCGCAAGCGCGATGATCGACCAGACGGCGCCATGGGTATATTGGCCACCATTCTCGCGAATTCCCGGTGGATAGCCTTTGATATAGCCGGGATCGTGAGGCGTTCGATCAAAAGGTGGCGTGAACAGCAAGGCAAGACCATCATCGTCGCGGATCAGTTCCCGCGCGACGGCGTCCATCGCCCGCGCTGCGCGCTCTGACTGCGCGGCACCCGAAATGACGGCCCAGGACTGCGCGATCGAATCGATCCGGCATTCGTCGTTCGTCGCCGACCCGATGGGGGTGCCATCATCGAACCATGCGCGCCGGTACCATCCGCCGTCCCACGCATTGTCCTCCAGCGCCTTTTGCAATGCCTTCGCCGCTTCGCGCCATGTCGACGCCCGCGCCGCTTCACCACGCGCCTCGGCTATCGCGGCGAAGGCGGTGAGCGCCATATGCGACAACCAGGCGAGCCATACGCTTTCACCCTGACCCCCGCTGCCCACCCGATTCATGCCGTCGTTCCAATCGCCGCCGCCGATAAGGGGAAGACCGTGGGCGCCACGCGCGAGGCTGGCGTCGAGCGCGATCGCGCAATGCTCGTATACGCTCGCTATTCGGTCCGAGACGGTGGGCGTGAAGAAGCTGTCATGTTCGTCGTCCTTCAGCTTCTGCCCCTCCAGAAAGGGAACGGCCTCGTCGAGCAGCGAGGCATCGCCGGCCACGTCGAGATATTGGGCTACACAAAAGGCGAGCCAGAGCCTGTCGTCGGAGATGCGGGTGCGGACGCCTGCGCCTGAATGAGGAAGCCACCAGTGTTGGACGTCGCCCTCGGCGAATTGGCGCGCGGCGGCGCGCAACAGATGTTCGCGCGTGAAGGACGGATGCAGGGCGGCCAGCGCCATGCCGTCCTGGAGCTGATCGCGGAAACCATAAGCGCCGCTCGCCTGGTAGAAGCCGGAACGCGCCCATAGGCGGCAGGCGATCGTCTGGTAAAGGAGCCAGCCATTGGCCATGATGTCCAGGGATCGGTCGGGTGTCTTTACCTTGACGGTTCCGAGCAGCTCTTCCCATTGATCGTGAATTTCGGTGAACACCGCATCGAGATCCGCCTCGCGATAGCGATTGATGAGTGCGGTGGCTTCCTCCGGCCCGGTGGCGTCGCCGAGGAGGATGACGATTTCACTCTCGGCGCCTGGCGCCAGCTCGAGCGTTGTTGCCATGGCGCCGCACGGATCAAGACCTGCCCCGGCATTGCCCGATAGCCGTGCTGATCCGGCTAGCCCGACCGGATCAGACAGGCAGCCGTTGCGGCCGATGAACTCGCGGCGGTCCCCTGTCCAGCTTGTCTGCTGGCCGGCAAGGTCCAGAAAGGCGACCCTGCCGGCGAAGGCGGCGTTCCACGGATTGCGCGCGAAGATCGCCTGAAGGTCCGGATCGACTTCGGTGCAGACATAGGGCGCGGCTGCCGCCCGCGATGTGCCTAGAACCCAGTCGACATAGGCGGTGACGGACACACGCCGCCGCCGATCGCTCTGATTGCGCAATTTCAATCGCGTGATCCGGATGGGATCGGCCTTGGGCACGAACGTCGTCATTTCCGATGCAATGCCGCGCGCCATATGCTCGAAGCGACTGTAACCCCAGCCGTGGCGGGTGACATAGACCCCCATTTCGTCGCGAATGGGAAGCGCTGTCGGACACCAGAGCTCACCTGTGTCCTCATCGCGCAGATAGATGGCGTCGCCGGGACGGTCGGTGACGGGATCGTTCGACCAAGGAGTCAGTTGGTGTTCGCGGCTATTGACCGACCAGGTGAAGCCGCATCCTTCGGCTGAAATCTGGAATCCGAAGTTCGGGTTGGCGATGACGTTGATCCATGGCGCAGGGGTCGACTGGCCGGGGCCCAGGGTGATGACATATTCGCGGCCGTCGTCGGCAAAGCCGCCGATTCCATTGAAATATTCGAGCGGCGCCCCGGCCTCGGTGTCGGGTTGCGATGGGGCCGTTTGCGCGGCCGTCCGGCGATCTGTGCGTAGGGGAGGGATCGGGGCCTTGATGCGGTTGAGTTGCTCAGCGAGACCGCCGCCATCTCCTGTTAGTCTGACGCGCGCGACAGAGGCCAGCAAGGCACTGGTTTCGGCGGAAACAAGGTCGGCACGCAGGATGAATACCTGGCCCGTCAGCCCTTCTGCCGATGCGGGTGGACGGGCCTGGCTGGTGCGCAATGTGGTCTCAAGCGCCGTCTGCAAATCCTGAACATAGGAGGCGGCACGTTCATTGAGGATGACGAGGTCGACCTCGAGCCTGCGGCTGCGCCAATATTCCATGGCCTGCAGCAGCTGATGGACGAGCCTTATGTCCTCGATGTTCGCGATGCGCAGCAGGATGATCGGCAGATCGCCCGAGATCCCCTGTGGCCAAAGGCCTGATTGCGGGCCTGCGCCGCTCGTGATGATTTCCGAGGAGGATCGAAGGGATGGACCAGCATAGATGAGATGGCCAGCGAGACGTTGGAAGTCGTTCGCCTCATCCCGCTCAATACCGAGATGATGGAGCTGGATTTGAGCCTGCGTCCAAGCCAGCGTCACCGCCCGCTCGAAGGCACTGATGTCGTTCGTTTTGTCGACAACGTCGAGCAGCTTTTCGCGCGAGTCCGCCACCACCGTCCAGAAGTCGATGCGCGCGGCGGCACCCGGCGCCAAGCGGACCCGCCGGCGCAGGACGAATGCGGGGTCCAGAATCGTACCGGTAGAGCGCGCGAGGAGTCGACCATCCATAGCTGCGGCCGGGGTGCGAACGCCGAGCCCGCGTCCCAGAAATCGGGTTCGATCGGAATCGAATTCCGCGTTCGAGACAACGTCACCTGAAGCGACCGAATGATGCGCCGCCCAGATCTCTGTTTCGTCCGCTGATCGCCGGCGGCGGGTCGCGAGGATGGCTCCGAAGCGGGCGACAAACTCGGTCTGGATGAAGAGTTTCGAGAACACCGGATGCGCGACATCGGCCGCTTGCGGTGCGATGGCGATCTCGGCGTAGGAGGTTACCTCGATCTCTCTGGGACGGCGTCCATTATTGGTAATCGTGAGGCGGCGCACCTCCGCGTCGTCCTCGGTCGAGACGACCACCTCGAGCGCCGTATGGAGATCGCCGTCCTGGCGCAAGAATGTCGCGCGTTCCTCGTTGAACTCGACGGAATAATAATCCGGCTCGACGCTCGTCGGCTGATAGGTCGCTGACCAAAGCTGATTGCTCTCGACATCGCGCAAATAG
This sequence comes from Sphingobium sp. TKS, assembly GCF_001563265.1. Lineage (NCBI taxonomy): Bacteria > Pseudomonadati > Pseudomonadota > Alphaproteobacteria > Sphingomonadales > Sphingobiaceae > Sphingobium > Sphingobium sp. TKS. The sequence continues at coordinate 49,621 of NZ_CP005086.1, forward strand.
AGATAGGCGCCCCAGTCATCGCACGTCGCGTCCTCGCGCCAGCGGGTAACGGCCTGATCTCGCCAACGGCTGTAGCCCGACCCGGCCGCCGTCAGCATGACAGTGTAGCGCCCGTTGGAGAGGAGATGCGTGGCCGGCGAAGCAGCATGCGGATTGACGTGTCGCCAAGCGGTGATCGTCGCGAATTCGCGGATCTTCGCGTCGGGCTTGGCATCGCTTGCCCAGGACGGCGCCGCGGCGATTTCGTGGGGCATGCGCTCATGCAGAAGCAATTCCACCGCGTGCATGATCGGTTCGGAATGGAACCGCTCGCGCATCATCCCGCCAAGCACCGTATCGGCTAGTGCGACGACGGTCATCCCCTGGTGATGGGCCATAAAGGCCTGGACGATCGCGACATTTTGCCCCTCCGACAGACGGCGGGTGGTGAAGTCGAGCGCCTCGAAAAATCCGAACCGGCCACGCGCGCCATATTGTGCCAGGTGGGTGAAGTTGCGCGCCGCTGAGACCGGCTCGACGAGCGCGGCGAGCGCTGTGGCGTAAGGCGCGACCACCGCATCCTCACCGAGACCGCGCTTGAGGCCGAGGCCCGGTATTCCGAAGTTGGAATATTGATAGGTGCGATGGAGGTCGCGGGCGTTATAGGCGGATTCGGAAATGCCCCACGGCATCGCCAGCGCCTTGGCATAATCTCGTTGGCGGCGGATAACGGCGCGATTGGTGCGCCCCAGGATGCTTTGGCTCGGCGCGCGCATGATCAAGGCGGGCATAAGATATTCAAACATCGAGCCGGACCAAGACAGCAATGCAGCACCGCCCTTGATCGGGGTGACGCTGTGTCCAAGCCGAAACCAGTGCCGGGCGGGTAGGTCGCCCTTGGCAATCGCGATGAAGCTTGCCAGACGGGCTTCCGAGGCGAGGAGGTCATAACAGCTCTCATCGAGCGCGCCGTCGCGCACCACGAACCCGATCGAAAGAAGCTGACGCTCCTGGTTGAGGAGGAAATCAAACTCCATCGCCAACGCCATTTCCCGTGCGCTGCGACCGATGGCGGTCAGGCGGGTAGCGAAATCGCCGTCGGCCGACAGGTCGCGTTGGTGACTGGCGATCGAATGGCAAACCGCCTGCGCCCAAAACTTGATGTTCGAGGCGTCCTCTCCGCGCTCCGCCGCGAAGGCCTTGGCGAGATCGACGAGAATCTCCGCAGGTGCAGCCAGCCGATGGAGCCGCTCGGCCAGCGTTGTGCCCTCGGCTGGTGTGGTTTCCAGCTGAGCGAAGATGAGCGCGACTTCATCGTCGAGCTGCCGCCACGTGACGGTTTCGGTGCGCCGTGCGTCGCGAAGGGCCTCGACCTCCTCGCGCACGAGCAAGAGTGCATCGAAGATGCCGGCAAGCCGTTCCGTATCATCAAGTGCGCGGACGGACCAATCTTCACACGAACGGGCGAGCGCGATGAGGTGGCCCGCAAGATTGCCGCTATCGACGGACGAAACATATTGCGGATCGAGGGCGCGCAGATTTTCGGTGTCGTACCAATTATAGAAATGGCCGCGATAGCGGTCGAGCTTCGCCATCGTCGCCATCGTCGCCTCGAGCCGCTCAGCTGTATCGATAGCGCCTGCCCAGCCGAAATCATGGGCGCTTGCGGTCGACAGGAGGTAGAGGCCGATATTGGTCGGTGAAGTGCGCCTCGCGAGCACCGGCGATGGCGTCTCCTGGAAATTGTCCGGGGGAAGCATGTGGTCGCGGGGCGTGACGAAGGTCTCGAAATAGCGCCAGGTGCGCCGTGCAATCAGTCGTAGGGCCTGGCGGTCGGTGTCGCTCAATATCTGTTCCGGCACGGCGCTGGACGGTCGGCTCACCCATCGCGCGATTGCGGGCGAAAGGATCCAGAGGATCGCGAAGGGCGCAGCGAGATAGAAGGTGCGGTCCCCGAAATACGCGGTTCCGGCTATCGCGACGACGCCCGTCACAACGGCGCCCGCCATCCAGCTGTAATAGGTGCCGAGGCTCGGATCGCGGCCGATCGTCGCTTGGGCGGCGGGTGTCCATTGGAGGAGATTGCGGCGGGTGATGAACAGGCGCGTCAGGGTTCGTATGACCGCGTCGGCCATCAGCCAGGCCTGGTGCGCGAGCAGCGTCACGATCAGCAGAATTTGCCAGAGCGCGTCGCCAAGATCGTGCAACACCCTCGCCAAATGCACGCGTGCCGGGATGCCGGGATGTCGGGCACCTGCCGATGCGAAAACGGGCGCCAGGCTCGGTAGCGCAATCGTCCCCAGGAAAAAGAGCGTCCAGACGAGGGCCGCATCGAACGGCAACGCCCATCCCGCCAACAGCGCCAGCACGCAGGTCAAGGGCGTGACGGACCGCCGCAAATTGTCGATCATTTTCCAGCGGCCGCTAGCCGGCATCTGGGCGGGCAAGCGCCGCGATTTTCCGAGCAGCACGCTCCAACCGAGGATCCAGGGCAATAATTGCCAATCACCCCGCGCCCAGCGATGGTAGCGCAGTGACGCGATGTCATAGCGGGTCGGGTAGGATTCGACGACCTCGACGTCGGTTGCGAGGCCGGTCCGGGCAAATACGCCCTCGAACAGATCATGGCTCAGCAGGGTCGAGTCCGGCACGCGATCGGCGAGCACGGTCTCGAAAGCATCGACCGCATAGATGCCCTTGCCGGCATAGGAGCCTTCGCCGAACAGGTCCTGATACACGTCGGAAACCGCGGACGAATAGGGATCGATGCCATTTGGGCTGGAAAAGGCCCGTTGATAGGCCGAGCCCTCCGCTCCGACTGGCAGGCTGGGTGTGACGCGAGGCTGAAGGATGGCGTAGCCCTCGATGACGCGGCGTTTGACGGGGTCGACGATGGGGTGGTTGAGCGGATGCGCCATCTTGCCGATCAGCCGGCGCACGGTGTCGGGGGGAAGGCGGGTGTCCGCGTCCAGGGTGATCACATAACGAACGCCCTCGGATACCGTTGGCGGCTGCCCGGCGAGGGCGATGAATGTCGTGTCCCTGGCGCCGCGGAGCAGGCGGTTCAGTTCATGGAGCTTGCCGCGCTTGCGCTCCCAGCCCATCCACCGGCCTTCGCTTTCGTTCCAGACGCGGCGGCGATGGAGCAACAGGAACCTGGCGCCGCTGGGCGAGGGCGGGTGCCGCTGGTTCAGGCGCGCGACGGCATCGATGGCTGTCTGCAAGAGGGTGTCGTCGCCATCGACCGTCTCGCTTGCCGCATCGCGCCAATCCGAAAGCAGCGCGAACTGGATGTCGCCGCATATGCTGGCAAGATGGTGGCTTTCCAGTTGCTCGACCTGCTCGAGGATCGCGTCGGAACTGGTCAGCAGGGTGGGTATGACCACGAGGGTGCGCAACTCGACGGGAACCTCACCGCGCAGCTCAAGACCGGGAATCTGGGTGACGCGGAACTGGTGGGTCAAACCCTGGTTTACGAGCGAGACAGCGGAATCGATCGCAGGCACCGCGCCCAAGAGCCCGAGAAATCCGAGCAATATCCAATCGACGCTGGCCTCGACGTGAAAGATCACCGGGAAGCCCAGCAAGAGCAAGGCGATGAGCGCGCCCGCCCCGGCATAGCCGCCGACGCCGAGCGCCCGATAGCCGCGGCTTGCGAGCGTCGCCAAGGAGGGGGCGTTTGCGGGAGGGGGCGAAAACCTACGCTAAGGATTTTGGCCAGCGATATTCGCCGGTGAGGTTGATGTGTTCCCAGCCCAGTGGTGAGACATGGGCGAGGAGATCGGGCGCGACGGCGGCGCCATTAGCGGCTCGGCTGCTGACGACCTCTCCGAGCTTCATCGTATTCCAGAAGATGATGATGGCGGCCAGCAGGTTCATGCCGGCGATGCGATAATGCTGACCTTCTCCCGATCGATCCCGGATTTCGCCGCGCCGATGGAAGCTGATCGCGCGCTTCAGCGCATGATGGGCTTCGCCTTTGTTGAGGCCGATCTGGGCTTGGCGCTGCAAGCCGGCGTCGAGAATCCAGTCGATCATGAACAGAGTCCGTTCGACACGGCCGACTTCCCGAAGAGCAAGGGCCAATTCATTCTGGCGAGGGTAGGAAGCCAGCTTGCGGAGAATCTGGCTGGGGGCGACCATGCCGGCGGCGATCGTGGCCATGACGCGAAGGATGTCGGGCCAGTTCCGCTCGATAAGCGGCTCTTTGATTTTCCCGCCGACCAGGCCCCGCACATTGGCTGGCGTCGCACCGGGGGTGAAGGCATAGAGCCTTTTTTGCGGTAGGTCGCGGATGCGCGGCGCGAACCTGTAGCCGAGAAGTGAGCAGGCGGCGAAGACGTGATCGGTAAAACCGCCGGTGTCAGCGAAATGCTGACGGACATGGCGGCCTGCGTCGTTCATGAGCAGCCCATCGAGAATATAGGGTGCCTCGCTGACGGTCGCCGGAATGACCTGGGTAGCAAACGGTGCATATTGATCGGAGACATGGCTGTATCCTTTCAGGCCTGGGATATTGCCGTATTTGGCGTTGACCATGTTCATCGCTTCGCCCTGCTCGGTGGCGAGGAAGAATTGTCCATCGCTGGAGGCGGAGTGCCCCTGTCCCCAGAATGCGGCCATGGGAAGCGTACCATGCGCCTCGACTATTATGGCAAGTGCCCGATCATAGGAACTGCCTTCGACATGCCAGCGTGCGATCCGCAGCAATTCCCAGAAACTGTGCGTGTTGGTCGCAGCCGCCATCTTGCGCAGGCCAAGATTGACGCCCTCCGCCAGCAGAACGTTCATCAGCCCTATCCGGTCCACGCAGGGCGCGCCGGTGCGCAAATGGGTGAAGGCTTCGGAAAATCCGGTCCGCTCATCGACTTCCAATAACAGGTCGGTAATCCTTGCGGGCGGAAGCTGCCGGTATAGATCGAGCACGAGATCCTCTGCACCTTCCGGCGTGTCGGCCTTGAGCTTGTCGATATGAAGCCTGCCATTCTCGATGATGCCGCCGGGGATCGCCCCGGCCCGGGCCGCACGACCCAGTTCCTTCAACCGTTCATCCAGTCGGGCCTTGCGTTCCGCCAGCCATTCATGCGGTCGCAGCGGCACGGTGAGGCGAGCGGTCTGTTCTATCAACTGGGCCGGGACCAGTATTTGCTTGAGGTCGGCATAGCGACGCGACCCCGCCAGCCATATGTCGCCGGACCGAAAGGCATCGCGGATATGGAACAGCACCGCGATCTCCCACAGCCGGTGGTCGCCGACGGGTTGAGCGCGAAGATGGCGATGCCATTTCGAGTTCGGGCGGAGGAAGTCGATTGGCGGCGCGGCTTTGATCCCGCGTTGCAGGATTGCGACTGCCGCCAAAAGGGGCGTGGCAATCGGCGCCGCCTGCATGTTGAGCAGGCGCAGCATCCGGGGTGCGTAGAGGCGGAAGCGGTGATAGCCGTCCAGCACGCGGCTGAGCGGATCGGCCGCAAGTACGTTGGTCAGTGCGGAGGCTGTGGCGACGAGGGTTCTGAACCGCTCCCAGCCAAGCCCCATGGCGATGATCCCGTCCAGCGCCGCGCCATCGTCCTGTGCCCCCAGCAATGCGCCGCCGATTTCGGCAAAGGATTTCAGCGTGTCCCGCACGGCCGCCTTTTCGTCGGCGATCCTGGTGCTGCAAAGGCGCTCGGACGCTCGATAGAGGCGACCGACGATGCGGTCATGGGTTTCCACGACGACATCGGCCAGCGATGCCCGCCATTCCAGCGCACACACCGCGAGGATCGCTAGCCGCCTTTCTTCGGGCAGGTCGCGCATACCATCTGCATAATAGCGCTCGCCCTGCCGGCGCAACCGGGCCACTCTGTGCGGCGGCACACCGGACACGAGGTCTGCGGGAAGATCGACGTCCTGGAGATATTCCAGTCGATCCATCAGCCGGTTGGCAGCGGCGGAGTTCGCGCCCACCTCAAATTGCCGCAGCCAGACAAACCGGGTAATACGGCCGTCCACCGTATCCTCCAGCAGGCAAGCCAATTGCTCGCCGAGGGCGGGCGAGATCCGTCCAGCGATACGCTCCTCAATGCGGCGCTCGGCATCGACCAATGCGTCGGCGCACAGCCGCTCGAACGTTGAGGGCGCCGGAAGAATCGTGCGGGTGCGGCGGCATTCCACGACAAAGCGGCGGGCGAGATCCTCGTTCGATGTTGCCGTCTCGGCCTCTCGCGCGATCCATTCACGCAGATCCCGCGCGCCGCGACCTGAAAAGGCCCGGTAGCCATAGATTCTGCGCAGGTCTGCCAGATGCTCGTGCCGCGTTTCCTCGCGCGTGGCATAGGGCAGCAGATCATCGCCACTCAGCCCGAGTTGGGCTGCGATAAAATCTGTCACTGGCGCCGGGATCACTTCGCCCGGTGCCAGCACCCGACCGGGAAAGCGTAGCACGCACAGTTGCAGTGCGAAGCCGAAACGGTTGTGGTCGCGACGACGCTGCCGGATATGCCCGAGATCCTCATCGCTGAGGGTGTAATGACGCAGCAACTCGCCCTGATCGACCGGCAAACGGAGTAGCGCGTCGCGCTGGCGATCGGTCAGGGTCACGCGACGGGGCATGCATGTTCCTTTTCTTTCCGACTCAATGTTTGAGATAGCTTGATTGCGATGCTGGTTGAGATACACAATGGCGTAGTCAAATGCCTATGCTCGCCCCGCCACCTCAAACCTTCGTTTGTGATCCATGCTGATCGGCTATGCCCGCGTCTCCAAAGCCGATGGCTCGCAGTCGCTCGACCTGCAGCACGACGCCCTCCATGCCGCCGGCGTCGGGCCGGATAAAATCTATGATGATCGCGCGTCCGGTAGCCGCGATGACCGCCCCGGTCTCGCCGCCTGCCTCAAATCGTTGCGCGCTGGCGACGTCCTGATCGTCTGGAAGCTCGATCGGCTCGGCCGAACGCTCACCCATCTTGTCAACACGTTGCAGAACCTGTCCGATCGCGGCATTGGCTTGAGGGTTCTCACCGGCAAGGGCGCGCAAATCGACACCACGACGCCGTCGGGCCGCATGGTGTTCGGCATTTTCGCCACGCTGGCGGAGTTCGAGCGGGATATGATCCGCGAGCGCACCATGGCTGGCCTGGCCGCTGCTCGCGCGCGCGGCCGAAAGGGAGGCCGCAAGTTCGCCTTGTCCAAGGCTCAGGTGCGTCTCGCCCAAGCCGCTATGACCCAGCGCGACACGTCCGTCTCCGACCTCTGCAAGGAACTCGGGATCGAGCGCGTCACTCTCTACCGCTATGTCGGCCCCAAGGGCGAACTCCGGGACTATGGAAAGCGCGTCCTCGGCTTAGCGTAGGATTTCGCCCCCTCCCGCAAATGACCCCATGATCGCGCCCTGCCAGAGTGATTGGCACGAGCCGAGGCTGCAGCCGGGTGGCTGCGGCCGCGAGTGCGTGGCCCTGGCCCGCTTGTGATTTCTACCGCCAACGCCTATATAGGATGCCGTAAAGGTCGTATTTTGGTTTGCACATGACTTCGCTGGCTGATCAGATTCTCGAGCGCCTTGATGGAGGCAGGGCATTGAATAGGAGCGAACTCCTGCTCGATGCCGATTATGATTCTGTCGGCCGCGCGCTTCGCCAGCTGATGAAGGACAAGCGTATCGAGCGGGTGGGACGTGGTCAATATCGCAAGGCTGAGTCAGGCAAGCGCGCTCCGATTACCGAAACGATCGCCGATGCCATCGGCAGGAAGGTTCGCCGTTCCAAGCGGAATGTTTTCCTGCGCAGTGATTTCGCGCCGCTGGGAAGCTATGATGCGATCGGCCGGGCATTGCGGCAAAAAGCCAGGGACGGACAGCTCGTCCAGATCGGTTACGGTCTTTATGCCAAGGCCGAGGTTTCGCCCTTTACCGGTAAGCCGGTTCCGATCGTTGGTATCAAGAAGCTCGCGACCGAGGCGCTTGGGCGTCTTGGTAAGAAGGTGGTGCCTTCCTCGTTTGAAGACGCCTATAATCGTGGCCGTTCGACGCAGGTGCCAACGGGCCGGACAGTGGCGATCGAGGATCGGGTTCGGCGCAAGATAGGGTATGACGGAAATTATGTCGTTCTCGAACGCACCCGATGATGCCCTGCTGGGCCGCGTCGCAGGTGCGCTCGCTGTCGATGAAGCCTTTGTGGAAAAGGACTGGTTCGTTGTCCAGGCTATAGAGGGGCTGTCAGGCTTGGCGACGGAGGATTTCACTCCCGTCTTCTCAGGCGGCACGTCGCTGCTCAAGGCTCATGGGCTCATTCGTCGTTTCTCCGAGGACATCGATTTCAAACTACTGCTGTCAGACAGCTTCCTTGCGCGCAGCCGAAACCAGCGCAGACAGGCGCTAAAGTCTTTCCGGGATGCCATGGTGGATGCGTGGAAGGAGATGGGTTTCGAGGTCACCTCCTGCATCTCGCGCGATGAGCATCGCTTTATCGAGCTTGCGATGACCTATCCGACCAACCTGGAACCACATGGCTCCCTGCGGCCGCATATTCTGACTCAGATTTCGGCTAAGCCTCCCCGGCTAACTGTCCAGCACAAGGCGGTGGCGTCGTTCGCTGGACAATATGCTCGGTCTGCGCCGGAGGTACCGAACATTGCCTGTATCGATCCGGTCGAGACGGCGGCCGACAAGCTGAGCGCCTTCTCGTGGCGGATGCTGCTGCGCGACCGCGCCCATGCGGACGACGATCCCACCATTGTCCGCCATTTACATGACTTGGCGGCATTGGAGCCGCTGGCAACTGGGGATCGTCAGTTTCCGGCGCTGCTGAAGTCCGTCTTGGAGGATGACAGCGACAGGGGTGGCGGGGGCGTTGCGGATCTGACACCTAAGCAGCGGCTCGCGGCGATGCGCGAAAAACTCGCTGCTGATCCTGAATATGCGCAGGAATATGCGCGGTTTGTGGGCGGCATGGCTTTTGCCGGCGATGCCGATGTTCCTGGATTTGACGCTGCGGTAGCAGCGGTGGTCCGTCTGTGCGAGCTATTGGCAGATTGAGGCCTGCAAGGGTTTCTCAACGGCCAGAGATAAGAGATCGTTGGCGAAGATCGTGGTGGACTGCCACCATGACGGGTGAATTATGACGTGCTTGTCCTGCTCTGAGGGCTTTGTATTGGAGGGAATTTTCCGAGACATTCTTGGATGATTTGTGCCATGACGTCTGGGCGGGGAGATACTCGATTGACTGGATTCACCTTTGTCCACGCAGCTGATCTGCACCTTGACAGCCCACTTCTCGGACTAGCAGGTAAATCGGCTGAATATGCCGCGCGTGTCGAAGCGTCATCGCGCGAAGCGTTCGACAATTTGGTCGAACTTGCGATTCACGAGGGTTGCCGGTTCATGCTACTGGCCGGCGACATTTTCGATGGCGATCTGCGTAACTTCCAGACCGGCCTCTATTTCATGGAGGGAATGCGCCGGCTCGACGAAGCCGGGATCGCCGTATTCATGGTGCTCGGAAACCATGATTCCGCCAATCGATTTGCCGACAAGCTGTCCCTGTCCGGCAACGTCCATGTTTTTCCGAAGGCCAAGGCCGCCACGCATCTGCTCGACGATGTCGGGGTTGCGATTCACGGCCGGAGTTTCCCGCGCCCGGATGTCTCGGAGGATCTGGCGCGTGAGTATCCAGTGGCGGCTCAAGCATTGTTCAATATCGGCGTGCTGCACACCGCATGTGCTGGCAGCGAAGGTCATCATGCCCGCTATGCGCCCTGCACGCCCGAGCAGCTCGCAAATCATGGATATGATTATTGGGCGCTAGGCCATGTCCATGCCCATGCTGTGCTAAGCGAGCACCCGCATATCGTTTATCCAGGCAATCTCCAGGGTCGCCATCCGCGAGAGACCGGTCCCAAGGGTGCGGTGCTGGTCAGGGTTGATGAAGGTAAAGTGGTCGGCCTTGAGCATAGGGCACTAGATGTCGTTCGCTGGGCATCGGTCGCTATCGATGTTTCCGGGACAAAGGAAGAGCAGGAACTGCTGGACCTCATACGCAGCCGGCTCGCGGATTGCGCCGAGGCTGCCGACGGTCGACCCCTTGCCCTTCGGTTGACCGTAACCGGCACAACTCCGCTCCATTCCAGGTTGATCCTCGAGCGGGGGGCTTTCCGGGAGGATGTTGAAACGCTGCTGGCAACGCTCTCGCATGATGTTTGGCTTGAAAAGCTGAAACTGGAGACCCAGCATCCGGCTGTCCCCGAGGCGGTCGACCCCACTGTTGCCGGAAGGCTTGATCAGGAGCTGACGCGCCTAAGCCAGGACAGTGCGATCGCGGAGGTTCTCGAGGCGCGGCTCGCTGAAATTCGCACGAAATTGCCTGCCGGTGCCCATGCCGACTCCTTCATCGAGCAGATGCGCGCAGAAATCCCCGAACGCGCTGCCGCTCTGGCACGCAGTCTTGTGAGTGAGGCTGGTCATGCGCCTGACTGAACTTCGCCTTGAGAATTATGGCGGTTGCGCCAGCCGAGAGCTGGTCATCCCCGAGACTGCGGGGCTCACGGTCGTGTTTGGTGCTAACGAGGCAGGCAAGAGTACCAGCCTCGAGGCGATCAGCGATTTCCTGTTTTCGATCCCGAAGAATACGCAGCGGGGTAGCCTGTTCGGCTATGACGGCATGCGTATCGGTGCATCGATGCTGTTGGCCGACGGTAGCGTGCTGACGTTGAAAAGGCGCAAGGGCAATGGCCGAACTTTGGCCGATTCGGCAGGCACCGCACTCGACGATACAGTCCTCGCACCTGTTCTTGGAGCAATCACCCGGGACAGGTTCGAAACGCTCTTCGGTCTCAACCATGAAACCTTGCGCAATGGCGGCGAGCGGTTGCTCCATGCAGACGGGGATATCGGGCGCCTGATTGTCGAGGCGGGTGGCGGCTTGCGAACCCTTGTTTCCCGCCTAGAGGGTATCAATGCTGAAGCGGACAAGCTTTTTGACACGAGGCGTTCGGCGAGTCGTGTCTTCTACCAGCAGCTGACCTTCTTTGAGGCGGCAGACAAGACCGCCCGCAGCGCACAGCTGACCCGTGAAACCTATGAACAGACGCGCAAGGCGGCCTTGGCCGCCGCGGAGAAGCTGGGCACCTTGCGTGACGAGAGGCGCAGTCTTGGCACGTCGACGGCGAAGCTCGAGCGCGTGCTGCGCGTCGCTCCGTATCTCCGTCAGCTCGACGGTCTGGCGCTGGCACTGGGTGCCTATGACGATATCGCCTCCTTCCGAGACGACTTCGCCACCAAGGTTCGAGCCGCATTGGACAAGAGAAATGAGGCAGCAAAGCATCTGGATGGAGCCATCGAACGAAGGGACCGGCTCAAGGCCCGGCTAGACGCTCTGGTCGTGAATCAAGCGCTCAAGGCGTCGGAGAAGCGTATCCGTGATCTCGCCGAGCGTGCGATCCACGTCCGCAAGGCGCGATCCGATCGTGCCAATCGCCAGCGCGAGATCGATGATGGCGAAGCCCAACTGGCCGCATTACGCCGAATGCTCGGCCTTCCCGCAGATGCCGAACTATCTGCGCTCATCCCTGATCAATCGGCGCTCGACCACGTGCGTCGCTTTGCCGAAGAGGTGCTGGAGCGGCGGCCAAGTCTAGCTAATGCTCAGCTCCGCCTCGGCGAACTGGCAGATAAGCTCGCCCTGCTTGGCGACCGTCTGAATGCGGCGCGTGCGGCAGGGTTTGATGCTCCATCCGAAGCGTCGTCTTCGGTCTTTGCAAGCCTTGCTGCCCAGAAGTCGGCGCACTTGGCGCGCCAACAGGGGCTGGACAATGACAGCGAGGCATTGACCAAACGGCTCACGTTGCTCGGCTTCGACACCGTCGACGCGCTTGCCGCGTTCACCTGCCCAAGCGCGGAGGATGTTCGAAACGAACAGGTCGCGCGTGAGACATTGGGTTCGCAGCTTGAGGAGCAGGCCAAGCTCAAACGACAGGCGGAGCGCAGCATCGCCGCCGGTGAGGCTGATATCGCAGAGCTTCAGGCTTCCGGGATCATTGCGAGCGACACGTCACTTGCCGAGGCGCGTACCACGCGTACGGATGCATGGAAGCCGATAAAGTCAGCTTATGTAGGCGGACAACTTCCGGACGATGCAGACTCACGACATGAGGCGGCCGACAGGTTCGATGCTGCGCTCGTGTCTGCCGATGAACTGGCCGACCGCCGTGCCGCAGAAGCTAAACGTGCTGCCTCGCTTGCGCAGGCGCTGCGCCGTGTGGCGGATGCGCAAGCAGAAGCCACGGCGGCCGAAAACGAGGCGGACGCGCTTTCCAGGCAGTTGGAAGCGCGCGGCGCGGCATGGTCGAACAGTTTCCCGGACCTCCATGCCAGGCATCCCGAACTTGCGTCGCTGCTGTTGTTTGCGCAGGCACGGCAACAGGTGCTGGACGAAGCTGAAAGGCTGCGCGGTCAGTCGAACGCCCTGGCGGTCGAGGAAGCCCAGCTCGCCCCCACAGTGGAGCTGCTTGAGCGGATCGAACAGCGTCGCAATCTGGATCCCTCGCTGTCGTTTGCAGAGCGGGTCAGTGCGGTGCAGAGCGCAATTTCCCGGCATGAACAGGCGCATGCCGACTTCACTCGGGACCAGCGCGACCAGGAGGAGATCGCGCAGCAACACAAGCGTGTCGAAGCCGACTTGCAGCTGTGGTCCGATGCCCAGGCAGCCTGGGACGGAGGATGGCCGACTGCAACGAAAGCACTGGGGCTCAGGCCAGATGTTACGCCGGCGGATGCCAGCATTGCGGTCACCGAATGGGCCGGCGCGCGCGGCGTTCTGTCGGCTATCGGACAGTCGCGCCACAGGCTCCAGCGAATGGTCGAGGATGAGGCCAGCCTAGGGTCAGATGCCAGTAGCCTTGCAGCAGAACTCGAGATCGAGGTGAGTGACGATTGCGTGGTCGCGGCTCAGATGCTGGTGGTCCGGCTTGAAGCCAATGCCACAGCCCAGACGCAATATGATGGCCTCCTCCCCGACTATGAGGAAGCGAGGGTCGAGGCGGGCTACGCACAGGATGCGGTCGGCTCTGCTAAGGTGGAACTGACGGCGCTGGCGGCGTCCGTGCAACTCGATCCCGCTGACGACGATGCACTATTGGAGGCAGCCGTACGTTGCGAGGCACGGGTAGGACTTTGCGACGAGATAGGCCAGGCAGAGCGGACCGCGATGGATGTTGGTGACAAGCTTGATCTCGCCGCTCTTCGAGCGGAATGGGACGGCCGTGATCTCGATGAAGTCCGGACAGACCTGGAGGAGCAGAAGGCCCGCACTTCAGAAGCCGAGGGTGAAATCGAGGCGGCCGTCCTCGCGGAAAAGGCCGGACAGGACGAACTCGCCGCCTATCTGAGCCAGAGCCAGGTCAATCACGCAGTGGCTGAACGGGAGACAGCGGCGGCGCAGATGCATCTCGCACTCGAGCGATATCTCGAACTTTCGGTCGCGCGCGAGTTGGTGACTTCGGCGATGGCAACGATCCGCGCGGAGCAGCAAGATCCGCTCATCCAGCGGGCAGGAGAGCTTTTCGCGGCGACCACGCTAGGCGAATTTGCCGGTATCGAGACCGATATTGACGACAAGGGGCATCCGGTTGTCGTCGGACGGCGGGCCAATGGAGGCATCGCTTCGGTGGCCACCATGAGTGATGGCACGCGCGACCAGCTCTTCCTCGCGTTCCGGTTGGCAAGTCTTGAAAACTATGGCGGGGCGACCGAGCCTCTACCATTCATAGCCGACGACATTCTGGTTCATTTTGATGATGAACGCAGCCGGTCAACACTCGATCTGCTCGCCGAATATGGCAAGACAAACCAAGTTCTGCTCTTTACCCACCACCGCAGCGTTCGCGCTCTGGCAGAGCCGCTCGCGGCGGCGGGGGTCGCAAACATTATCGACCTAGATCGTACGGCATAATTACACTTCAGCAGACTTGCCGCTGGAGATAATTGTGAAGTGCGGGGGTGCGTGAGGATAGGATTAGTCAATGAAGCCGCCCAGCGCTAGTCGCCGAGACGGAATGCGTCCTCCCACTGATGTTTAGCGGCGCCTGTTCGGAGGTTTTGGAGCAACCCATCGACAAATGACTCAGCATCACATGCGGGCTTTGCACCTTCGGCATGGCGTTCCGGCTGCTTAAGGTTTTGGAGGAGTTCCTGCACCTCGGCCTTGATGGTATCGTCCTTTTTGATCGCGAGATACGCCTCGAAGGGCTTTCCTGCGGTCCCGCGAGGCAAACCGATCCGACGTTCGAAATCGGGGATGCTGACGTGATGGGCCACAGCAACACCTAGTGACTTCGCCTGGTTGACCAGTCTGCGAATTTCTGCATTGTGCGCCCATGAGCCTGACTTAGCCAAGCTACCGTCCTTATTTTGCTTTCCATCTTTGCCGTGTGGCCAGTCACAGTCATGGAGAACGCCAAAATCCTTCTGGAAGTGAATTAGCATCTTCATAACTGCGCGAATTTGTGGTTTGCCCCGCGCTTTGATAATCGTGACTTGATCGATGAGTTCGTGTCCTGCTTCGACTACTGCGGCGATAAAGGCGGCATGTTCGGTGTCACCCTCTACTATGATTGGGTATGTCCCAAAAAACACTTCACAGAAGGTCGGATCCATCTCTTGGATCGCTTTCAAGCTCTCTTTTTCATCGGCCTGAAATTCTGCTTCGTCGGTTCTGAAAGTTTTTGGGCTGAAGCCCCCATCGGCATGTTCGCGTTCCAGCCGGAGTATTGTAGTGTGATCCATGGCTGGATTGATGAAAAGGGGCGAGTGCGTGGTCAACATGACCTGCCATTCTGGCTGCTGGGCAAGTTGGTACAACTGTCGCTGCGCCGCACGGGCCGCGAGGGGATGCAGCGCGTTTTCCGGCTCGTCGATCAACAATATATAACCGGGTAGTGCAGGATCATCGGCATCCTCGGGCAGCGCGCCGCCATCCTGAATCGAATCAATTTGGGCTTGGATCTCCTTTGCCTTCTCCGCATCCTTTTGAGCTTTTCCGAGATCCTTGGTCAGAGCTTTAATTTTGTCATCGCGGAGCTTTTTATCGCTGACTATGCGATTGCGAACCTGGAGCATGGTCCAAAATAACGCTCGCTGTGCGCCGGCTCCTTGCTGAGACAGCTGAACTTCAGCTCCACCATCGGTGACGCGCAGACCGGAGCCGTCAGCGATTAGCTTGGCTGCATCAAATTTTGGTGCTGCTGCCTGGACATCAAGCTTGACTGAAAGACCGGGAAAGACGCTGGTGAATCCCTGTTCCACGTCTGATACGGCTGCGCTGAATTTGGCCTCTTGTTGTTTTACGATCCCGTTGACGCCGTTGGTCAGCTGCGCAACCGCTTGAGCTAACGCGGTATTCGCATCCGCCGCGGCATTCGAGAGTGCAGTGCCCACAGGCTCAAGCACGAGCTTCATGAGTGCCTTCTCCGCCTCTGTTGGATCTCCCCGGGATCCAATCCGAACCGGCTGCGGTAGTCGGGACTTGAAGACATTATCAGCTCCGCCGGCTTTGCCATCCTCAGCATAGCCTTCGTTTTCGATTTGCCCCGGCCTCCGCGTTTGCCTGATCGGAAAGAGTTTGCTGTCGCCAACGTACGACTCGTGCCATTGCCAGGGGCTCGTCAGGATTCGATGATCCCCCCTTTTTTCCTTCCACTCTTCACTGATGTTTCCAATTCCATCCGGGATATGGATTTCAAGTATGACCTCGGAAGGCTGATCGGCTGTAGCATGGGCATGGCGGTCGCGAGACCAGTCGAACTTCTCACTTCCTTGAGCGAGCTCGTACGCGCGAAGTAGCGTCGATTTCCCAGAATTGTTTCGACCGACAACGCAAACCACATCGTCTAACGCGACGCTGACGCCATCGGGGCCGATGCAGCCAATATTCCGGACGAACATACGCACTAGCTTTGATCTGTTTTCCGCCACGAGAATAATCCCACATCATATCTGTTACGAGATCGTTATGACTGCGTCCCCCCTGCGGGTATAGTCCTAATCGACCCAGATTGGAGGAATTCATTTTTCTGGATAGTGGCGCTGCCGATGTTCTACCGATCCGTTCATCTTATGTGCGTGCGGGCGTAGCACCGCCATCGCCGGTGGGCGGAGAATAAATGTCGATCAATCTGGATCGATTATTGGCTGGAATCATGAATGCATTCGTCATATTCTCCTTGAGAATCAGATGGATGATGCGATGGCAAAAGGGATTGAACGCCTGGTGCTTGACGCGGCGGCTGCCCATGCGGAGGACCTCGCGCTCATGGCGAAGCACATCGTCGATGTGACGCTGAAAGCGGCTGTGCTCCGCGCCATCGCCGAAAATCCAGATGCTTTTGGGCTCGACACAAATTGCAGCCTGCTCGATGCGATGGGGGTCGTCTATGAGGAGATGAACGACCCGTGTGTGCATGAGTTCGTCCGTGAAGCGTTGGAAGCTAATCTATCCCTCCCCGCCGAAAAGCGGGCCGGCCGTTCGCTTACGCCCGACCGGTGGCGAGAGATAACGCTGGCAATGCTGAGCCACCTTCAACCTCCCGTACAAGGCAAGCCGGCGAACTAGCGTGCGGGCTGTCACGCCGTGCCCAAGATGCAGGGCTGGTGTGAAGCTCTCAAACTTCCTCGCTGGGGTCCTGGATTTCGAGGTGTATCCGCCATCCCTCGAAGGACATGAGCATGCGGCCAAATTGCTCCCAGTTCACCTCACGCCCGTCGATGATCAGCAATGGCATATAGTCGGAGGATTCAAGGTCGCAGGTTAGTCTGCCTCGAACTGTCGTTCCCGAAATGGCCAAACCCAATTCGCCTTCGACCAGATGAACCACAGCAAGATCATGCCGCATCCGTTCCAGCAGGCGCGTCATAAGGGCAAACGGATCGGCATCTGCCACGCCATGGACCTGGAACTCGTAGCCCTCCTGTTCGTCGGCTCTGACTTCAAGAGCTTCCAGCGTCAACATCGTGCCGAGGAGCCGCAGTATAAAGTGAAACCGATGCTTGTCCCCGTTCGCATCGGGCAATTCCATGGGCTGGAAGTCGACATGGGTGAACCTTATCCCGCTCAGGCGGGCTACCTCCTCATTGTAGCAGCGGCTGCAAAGGTCCCGGTAACCTGTCTCGATACTTCCGAAGTGCGTGACCTCGAAGGCTGGAACGCCGCTATGGCACTGGTCGCATGCAATGGTCGACATGGTTCTGGGCTCAACTCCTGCCTGTCGCAGCTGAACGGGTATCGCGCATCCAGGTCAAGCCGACATCGTCGCACCATTCGCACATGGCTGCCTCGACCGCGCGTTCCTCATAAGCATACCATCTCTCCAGCGCGCCCTTCGCCTCCAACAGATCCTTGAAACGCCTATAGGCGCCCTTCCGGCTGAAAATGTCCCTCGCTTTGTCCCGCATTTCTGGCAGTTCTTCAGCGACGAAAGCGAGCGCGAGCCTTTTCCCAAGGTCGAGATCGCGTCGATGGGGTACGATAATATAATCGCCTTCCTCGGGATTCTCCGGCAATTCCTCCGCATCGTCCATCTCCACATTGTCGGACACAAAGAGGATGCGGCCCGATTGCCTGCAGATATAAGCGTGATGTTCGTCATCTTGTGATGCGCTGACAAACTCGAGCGCCTCGATGAGGTCGCTCAGGAGGAGGGAGCGCGCCTGACCATTTTCCGGCATCATGCGCACGCCTCGTCACTCATAGCGGGGATTTTGAAACGGGGAGCGTGGGGCCGACGGGCCATTCTCCTCACCATTGCCTCACGGTGCCGCATCGGCAGAGCCTCACTACTGTTTCAACAGGCTCCCTATTATAGCTGCTTTCCACCGCGCCCGCACTATGGACAGAAAGATCCGCGCCGTCCCAGCTGAACCCCTGGAGTCGTCCTTGTTCGCGTCGGTCAACCGCGGCAACGTGGAGAGCAGCTTCGATATCATCGGGCCTGGGCATCAGCGATCTCAGGCACTTCAAAAACGGTCGGCCCTTTATTATTGTTGCCCTCGGACACCCCGGTTTCGCCTCTGCCTGGCATGCGACCGGGGTAATTTTCTTCCAAGACCTCCGTTTGTGACCGCCTGGAGAACTGCCGCCGCCGCCACACCCACCGTCGCTGAATGTTGAACTGCAGTCGGAATGCCAGCGATGAAGTGCGCCAGCCGCACACATATCGCATTGCCCTGTCGATCCGTCGCCGGGCGGCACGTGCGCTGATGCCCAGCCGTTCCGCGATTTCCTCATCGGTGCGTCCATGGCGGATGAAAAGGAGCCAGGCGTCATGGGTGAGCGGCGGCAGGTTAGCCAGTCGTGCCTGCATCAGTTTCTGCCTTTCGGTCAGCGGCGCGGCGTTGAGGTCCGGGGCGGGATGATAGCCCTCTTCATCCGGCAAGGGGCGGCGGCGAACCTTAGGCGTGGGATAGCCGTGCGGATAGTGACGGTCTGGCGCGATCCTATCGGCCAGCCATTCGTCGAAGCGCCGCCAGCCGGAATAGGATATCTCCCGCCGCACCCGATCCAGCCGCCGGCGCACTATGCTGCGCCAAAGCGGTATATGCCGCCAAAGATTGGCCGTGGCGGTTCCGCGACGGCGCGACCGTTCGACCGCCCTGCGCAGCTGGGACGGCAAGGTCGCGACAATGAGCGCGGCGACCGCGTCGTGATCGGCCTCGATAGGCTCGGACGGTTCAGGCCACAGGATAGCGCCGCTATAGCCGCTCTCGGCAAGGGTCTGCTCGGCCCAGTCGCGATGTTGGCGGCGCAATTGCCGTTCCAGGGCTGCGATGGCAAGACCGCCTGCGTCAGCTGGCATGCGCTCCGGTACGTCGAATGCGCAACGGGCATGGATCATGGTCCGTGCTTCGGCGAGGCAGAGCGCGATGCTGGTCTTGTCGGTGGCCAGCCCCTCTGCCATCGCTGCTGGCTCGACATCGTAAAAATTGTGAAGCCGGAACAGAATGCGCGGCAGCGCGGGGAGGCCGTCCATCCCGGCCAGCCATTGCTCTTCATAGCTGTACATGTTGGCCTCCCTGGGCGGAACAATGATGGTGACGTGACAAGGTCGCTGGAGCCATGGCGGCCAGTCGTTCCCGGCATAGCTCCCCAACCAGGCCACGCAGCTGGATGACGCGTTCCATGGCCCAGGCCAGTTCCGCGTCGGTGATCGCAAAAGTGGGCACATAGCGCGCCTCGACATAGGCACGACGGATAAGGGAGAAGCATCGGCGCTCGAACCGGCTGTCTCCCGGCCAGATCGCCTTCAGGCGCACATCGTGGAATTCTGCCAGCTCGCGCAGTTCGTCGAGCGCGTGGGTGCGTCGTCCATGCAAAGCCAGCGTCCAGCTCACGCACTGGTAGAGATGCTCGCAGGCCTGGTGCAGCAACAGCGCCGTCATCGGGTTGTTGGCTTCGTTCCGGTAGAAAGCGGCGCCGGTCAGGAAGTCACTCGCCCGCTTGTACCAGCGCGCGAATTCGACCTGTGCCCGCGCATGCCGTTCCGATGGCGGCAACAGCCGCGGCGACGCGAACCGGAATCCCTCCATCTCATAAAGCGAGATGCCCTCGCTCGCCATGGTGACGAAATCCGGTATGCCTTCGGCCAGGGCGCTGTTGACCTGCTGCAGGCTGTGGACGGTCAGCCGTACCGGGCGGGCAATCTCACCAAACTCCCATGCGCGGCGCAGACGGTCGCGGACCAGATGCCAGTCCTGCTTCCTGCGCACGAGCTTGGGATGATTGACGATCGCCCACAGCGGGAGGGGATCTCCCGCTCCTCCATGCCATGGGACGATCCGGGCAGGGGGACCATGGAGGATCAGCTTGACTATGTGTCCGGTCCTGTATTGCTCGGACAATCTGCCTTTGAGGGTTTGGGCAAACGCCTCGAACAGCAGGGCCGTGACCGTGCGAAGCTCCTGTCGCACTGGCCTGGGCAGCTGGTCGATGCCAGTGCCGCGCATCATGACCGACCCTCCTTTTGCCCGCGACGCCAGCCTGGGGGGCGGGGATGCCCGGTCACCTCATGGACCCTGTCGAGCAGGGCGCGTAGCAGCGGGCGGACCTGCTCAACGGTGAAGCCGCCATCATCGGGTTCGGGCTCTCCAAAGAGACGGGGCTGGTTCCACTTCCAATAGGGGTCGAGAACCACCGCCAGCCGGGCCATGTCGGGACAGTCATGACCCAGGCCGGTGGCATTGGCGTAGGTCAGCGATTTGGCGACATGCAGGCGGATATGGCGAGCACACCATGGGTCGGGAAAGCCGATATCCAGCAAATGCGAGGAAAGCCCCAGCTGGGCGGCGATCCCGGCGCGATAGAGAAATTGCGGCCAGTCCTGATCCAGCCTCGGGTGCCGGTCTGGAAGGAAGGACTCGGCCCGGTGGTAGCGCACGCGGCTCAGCTTGCGTCCTGCCCGGCTTCGCAGGGGCGAGGTGGGTTCATCGTCATAATGCTGGTGGAGTGCCGCCAATGCCTCGTCCCAGGGCGAAGCGATGGCGGTGGAAACGGCAATCGGCGTGGCGGTCAGCGCGCGCAACAAGGCGCGGCGCGATGTGACAGGAGCGGTCTTACCCATATGCACCTCCGGTCCGCATCCATGCGGGTCAGGCGGAAGTGTTGGGGCGGATGCGGTACGGTCCCGAACTCCCGCGCGCTGAGCGCGGGAGCCCCGGGGCTGGTAACATGATCCGAAGACATGCGCCGCCGTTTTTAGCCCGAAAGCCTGGACATATACGACAGCACCCCGAAAACGATAAGTTCTCGGGCTATTTTTTTCGGATCGGGATTACCAGTCCCGGAGCCACCCTTTACGCAGCACCTCGCCACGATAGCAGAAAGAATGAGTAAGGCCAACATGCTGGAGAATAAGCCGAATTCACGCGATTGGGCGTGCGCCGCTGTACGAAAAAAAGCCGGAGCACCGGCTCCAGCTCGTTTCAAAATACAGTTACGGTGGTCCTACGGTGCACTTGACCGGTCTGGCGCCGCGCGACCTTGGGAGCGCGGCGCCCGCGCCGGAATCAACGGCGCGGCGATGCGCATGAGCGCATCGCGCCCGGAAGCAGGGAAGGGGGACGACTTGCGTCGCCCCCCAAACATTCAGGCCAGTTCGTCAGCATCCTCATTGATGTCCATGTCGTCCATGGCCTCTGCCTCATGGCTCTCAGGCTTTTCGGGCTGGTCGAAAGCGCCGATCCGCATCGGCTCAGGGAGCCACTGGGCTGGGAGACGTCCCGACACATTGACGGCAAGGTCGGCCTTCTTCTTGATGGTCGCGCAATTGTCGGCGCTGGCATCACCCACTTCCTGCTGCAGCAGGCTAACCAGTGATGCCCGCTTCATCCGGTCGAACAGGCCAATGGGTGCCGACCAGCGCTCCGCGATATCGACCGCGCTGGCCTTGGCGATCTGTTCGAACTGGTGGTGACGCGACGACAGCATGCCACCGGCAAAGACGGTGCCGTCCACCATCATCGCGACCAAACCACCCAACAGGCTCATCTTGTCCTCGGTGGCCATCCGCCGGATCGCGTCGAACCGTCCCTCGGTCGGCAGGGAGGCAAAGCGCGCTGCCATCATTTCCTCAACCGGCTGGACATCGCTCGCTGCCATCATCTCGTCGGGTACGTCGGTTTTGACCCTGTCCGCCTTCAATTCAAGGGCCAGATGATAATCATAGGCGCCATGGAGAAGCTGACCGGCCAACGAGTCCAGCAGAATATCGAGCGCGAGTGCGGGGTTTGCCGCCACCGCCTCCTGCACGATCTGGGTCTTGATCCGGGTGAGATCGGCATAGAGGCTATTGGGATAAAGCGGGGCAGGGCCACCCGCGACGCCCGTCGCCTTGACCTTCTTTTCGGCCTTGGCCCGATAGATGCGCTGGCCCAGCGTCCCATCCCGCGAAATCCACAGCGCGATGCCGCCGACCGCTTTCTGCTCGCCATTGTAGGAGCGCAATGCTGCCGTGATAGCGTCCCGCTCGTCGATCAGCGGCGTGATCCGTTCACTATCCTCGCCCTCTTCTTCCGCGATGGCCTCGATCTGCGTGTCCAGTTCGGCCATGCGTTCGGCTTCAAGGTCGCTGGGTTCCCGTTCGACGGGATAGAGATAGCCCTTGTTGTAGAGATCATAGGGCTGGTCGAAGGTGGCGGTCACTTCGAACCAGCCGCTTGCCTGATATTCTTCGGCCAGTGCGTCCAGCTTGGCTTGCGCCAAACCTTCGATCAATTCGGGCTGGTCGGCATAGCCGCCGTCGCCCTGCGCAAATAGATCGGGCGTGATCGTGCCGCCCTGTTCGACATAGGCCTCTCGACCCACAAAGAGGAATGGCCCGCTCTGGGTGGTGAGCTTTTCCTCGGTGAGCATCGCCCTGATCCGGTGCGCCTGCCCATGCGAAGCCTTGAACACCCGAAGCTGTTCGGCATGATCGTCGGACAAGGTGAGGGCTTTGGCCGCATCAAGGGTCAGCTGATCCTTGGCGAGAATGTCGATCAGCTTGGGATTGAGCGCGGAAAGGCGTAGCATACGCGAGACGTAGCTGTCAGCATAGCCGAAGCGGCCCGCAATCTCCGACGCCGACATGCCGCTATCGCGCATTGCTGCGAAAAATCTAATAGCATCGGCACTGTGGAGTGCCTCCCTTCCGGCATTTTCCGCGTAGGAAAGCTCGATAGCTTCTTCTTTGGTCCGAAGCTCAACGGGGAAGATGTCACTGTTGCTGATCTTCTTGCGCTTCACCAATTCCTTAAGGCCGCGATAGCGACGACCGCCTGCAAACACCCAGAACAGGTCATCCTCTTCATAGGCAATGAGGTTCTGCAACAGGCCGTGAGCGGCGATATCGTCGGCCATGGCGTTGATGGCCGATGGCTTCACGCGGCGGATATTGAGGGGGGAAAGGCGAAGCTGCGACAGCTTGGGGGTAATGATAGCCATGATGGAAACTCCTGAAATCTTGACAATGTGCGGGGGAGGGGAGGGTCAGTCCTCCAAGGCAGACAGGTCATCGAACTCGGCCGATGCGCGCTGCGCGGCGTCTCCGGCGAAGGTCGCGCCGGTAAGCGGGTAGAAGAAAACCCGGTCGCCTTTCTTGTAGGGGGTGCCGCTGGTGCAGACCCCGTCAACCTTGGCGCGTTTCCAGTAGGGATCGCCCTGATATCGTCTGGAAGGCATTGTTCTCACTCCTTTCTCTGGCTGAAAGCCGCTTGCTCTGCGGCATGCGGCTCTGCTGCTCCGGCGAGGAGCGGGATGGGGAGGGAGGGCAAAAATCGACCGCTGGCGCGGGCGAGCCGCCTAGCCTGGTCGCCGCCCACAGGGCGGCGGGCTCCGGGGTTGGCGGATTACACGGGCGGTCGATTTTTGTTCGGGAACGAAAGGGCAGGGTCCCTTGGTGTTCCCCGTCTGTGTGGCCTTCCTCAGGGAAGGCCAGCAGGACAGCAGGCCATGCCGCGCAACCGCGCGTCAGTCCGTTGGTGAATGATGGATGGGATGGAGCTTCTGGCGGCTCAGCGCATCAGGCGAAGCGGCTGCTGCATCAATGGCCGATCATGCCGGGGCGCGGTATCGCTCCCAAAGTACGCCCATCGCGTCGTTATATCCCCAGGCGTCGGCATAGACGGTGGATTGCTGGGCCAGATAGGCCATGATCGTCAGCATATCCTCCGCGATGATCGCATCGACATTGCAAAGGTGCAGGATAGGAAAATGGCCGCAGTCCAGGCCATCCCACCAGGCCAACAAAAAGTCAGCGATCTTCGATGATGCGCCGGTTTCTGCCGCGCGGGTCGGGGGCAACGCGATCTCGAGCAAACGTCCGATCGCAGCGCCGGCATCGTCAAAGCTCACGGCTCGGATGACGGGCCGGCGTTGCGGTGAATCTGTCATCTGCGCCCATCCTGCCAAACGTGTCGCGTCTCGTGCACCACTGACCTGCCATAGTCGGTGGCTGTTTTCAAAGGGGTGTCGAAGCCGCGCCGCCCGCCTGCGGGGGGCGCGGCGATTTTTCGGGTTCCAGCGAGATTGGTTCCCGCAGTCAATACGCGATGTATAGCGCTGTGTGCCGCGCTGTGTGCCGCGAGAAACATTTGACCGATCAGCGACAAGGCTGCGCCGTGACAGCGGCGCTTCCCTGTCGCCGGGTCGGGCCCTCCATCACGGGAGGGCGCGAACATCGCCCCTGATGATCTGGAAGCCAGCGTTTGCCAGTTCGTCGCAAAGGGCTTTCTCTCGCGCGGCTTGCTCGCCGGTCGTCGCGATATAGGCGCATCGCCCGTCGTGAAATGCAAAGCCCGCTCGTTTCACGCACGCCCAGAATCGCGCGCGGATACGGTCGCTCCAATCGATCGTGTCGGAGGAGGTGTGGAAGGCGGTCACGGCGTGGACCGGCCCGTAATTCTCGTCGCGCCAATCAAGGCCGATGATGGGGGACTTGTTGGTCATGATGGCAACCCTGCTGCCAGAGGGGAGGGCGACCTGAGGGCCGCCCGGGATGCTCAAGCGGCCTGCTGGCCTGCGGCGGTTTCGGCGGCCGCGAGAATGAAATCGCTGGCGGCCTGTGCTGCGGTAGCGGCCTGAAAAATGGCGCGTTTGTCTCCGCGAAGGACGGTGAGCCAACTCGCAAGGTAGGCGGCATGATCCTCGCGTTCGGTGGGTTCCATGCCCAAAGCTGCGCAGACGAACGATGCAGAAATCTCGGCTACCGCCTCTTCCTTCGCGCGCATCGCGATGCTGGTCCCATATTTTTGCAGGGTTTCCCGGTTCAATCGGCCGATACTGCCAACCGCATGGGCACATTCATGCGCCAGCGTGGCATAATAGGCGTTGCCGCTGGTGAAACTCTCGAACCGGGGCATGGTGATGGTGTCGGTGGCTGGGCTGTAGAAGGCGCCGCCATCCTTCTCCATGATCTTCACGCCCAGCGCGGAAAAGACGGAATCCAGATGCGGATCGCGGCTGTCGCGGTTCTGTATGACGGGGGCAGGGGTCGGAAAAAGCTCTCCGGGGAGACCTTCAATTTGCTCACGATTGAACACTGTAAATCGCTTCAGGAAGGAAATGCGCCGTTCCTTATCCTCCTCGTTCGCCTGACCATCCTCACCCTTTCGGGCGATCGATCCGGCATAGACGATGCGGGTGCCGCGTTCGCCCTTCTTGACATTGCCGCCCAGTTCCAAGGCTTTCTTGAAGGTCATCCAAGTGGGATTGGCGTAGCCGCGCGCCATGCTCTGCGCCCACAAGAGCAGGATGTTGATGCCCTGATAATGGGCGCCGCAGGTGCGCAGCGGCAGGCTGGCGGAGCCGCTTGCCCAGCTTGGCGACCATGGACGCACACCCTGTTCCAGTAGAGCGATGATCTGATCCGTGACCTCCTGATAGATGTCTGCGCGTTCAACATTGCTGCGAGCCGTCTTGTTGTTCCGTGCCATGGGATTTTCCCTTCCAATCTGAAGCCGAAGGCGATGGCGCCATCGACTTCTGCCAACTGGCGAAGGCGGGAGGGTTGAACCGGCAATGTCAGGGCTGGTTGGCGGGGAGGGGCATCACCCGGCTTGCACAAGCGCAGCGCGGAAAGCTGGGGATACCCCGCCAACCACCAAGCGAGCGGAGCGAGACGGTCCAGCCCTTGCCGGGAAGGGAGGAGGCCACCTCCCTTGACGAGAAGAAGAGCATGGCCGCTCGGCGGCCGCCGCTTCGTGCGAGGGGCGTCACCGGAGGGCCGAAACCGCATCGCGGGTTCGGTTGAGCGCAGCGAAATAGAGCCGGGCCGCAGGCCGCACCCGACACATCCTTGGCTTTACTTTATCTCAGCGGCTGCGGCCCCGGTCCGGCGCCGGACGTCGGGATGGCTTGGAGGAGCCAAGGACAATCCCCTCATCGAAAGGTCTGCCTGCGCGCATATTGGCCGCGATCGCCGTGCGCGCTGCATCGGTCGCGCCTTCCACGAGACGGGGACCATCCCCCTTGGCGCGGGATGCTTGCTGCACCCGCTCCAATAGCGCCTCTGCTCCCAGAAAGCGGGGGTCCGCCTTGTTCTGCTCGGGCGTGTTTTTCAGAAACAGGTCGGCGAGGCGCTCCTGCGCAGGAGACTGGGCAGAAGGAAGGATGGGCCGTTCGAGGGATCGAACGGTCCGCAAGACTTGCGCAGGCTGCTGGGTATTGATCCGCGCCGCCAGGGCCGCGCCGATCTCGCGCACCCGCTCCAAGGGCGTCTGCTGCGCCGTGATGACGGCATCGACCTCCCTCTGGCCAAGGTGCGAGAGTAATTGCGTCTGATAGAGTGGTCCCTTGGCATGTCGCACATAGGCAAGTTCGACGCGGGCGGCCGAAATTCGCGCTTCAGCCTCTCCGCCCTGCACCAGCTTCTTCAGTCGATCGGCCGCTTCGGCGCGCGCCGCCGGCAGATAGTGATCCAGCTCTTCCCGGACTTTTGCGAGGGGCAAGCGGTAGCGCTGGCCGGTCGGCGGATCGCGGGGCGGCAGAAAGGCGATGCCGCCTGGCCCGGTTCGCGGGAGAAGAGGAGCGCCGGGATCGACGGCGGCGGCCGCAAGGGTCGCGCTGAACAGACGATGATCGCCGGTCAATAACCCATGGCGAGAGGCCTCGCCCCAGGCCTGCTTGTCGATGCTCGCGATGCGGATTGGGTGCCCGGCGTCGCGTGCCAGCTGCGCTGCATGGTGGCGCAGCGTGCGCGCATTGCCCGCGCGGAAAGGGTGGATGGCATGCAGCTCGCCCAGATGGTGGCCCAGGCGGTCGAAGAAATCCTCGGGCGCCAAACCTTGAAGCCGATCATGGCGGGCGAGATCCTGAAACGCCGCTGACAGCGCGCCCGCGACATAGGGGGCGTGGGTGAACAGGCCGCCGGTCTCGCCGATATTGACGGTGCGGTCCTGGCCCGCCCAATCATAGAGGTCCCCAAAGAGATGCTTGTGGCGCGCCCGGTAACCGTCAGCGTCCGGCGAAAACGTCATGCGCGCGGCCTCATGGCCGCGCGCATGGGTCAAAAGGCGCTCGGCCTGTGCCAGGGCCCGCTCGTCCCGCAACTCCAGACGGTTCTGGAGCGTGGTCGAACCGGGATAGAAAGTGGGGTCGTGATCCGTGGTCAAGGCAGGATCAAGCGGCAGAGGCGGCGATGCCGCGGCGAAGGAGGCCCGCGACAATCTGGGTGACGAGGGCGGGCGGGACGGCTTCGTCCATCAGCATATCGAAAAGCGCCGCCTCATTGGCAGCCAGGCCTGTGCCGGTGATGGCAAGATTGGCGCGCGATTCCTGCTCGTCGAGCCGCCACTGTGCGACCTCATCGGGCGTCCCGCGAACGAAATCCATCGTCCTGACCTGCGCCCGGATCGCCTCGATATCAAAGTGAAACTTGGTAAAGCTCATCGCCACCATAACTATCCAAAATGGAGTGAAATGACAATGAATCACGATCGCCCTGAGGGGGCATCCGCCGCCCCGCTGCGCGGGGCGGCGGCGATTTAATATTCGCTGGCGAGCAAGATGGTCAGCACCCGCGTGGTCTGCTCGGCATCCCAGGGTGCCTCACTGCCGAACTCCAACGCCTTGTCATAGCTGTCGATTTTCCAGAAGACGGTTTCTCGGATCGTCTTCTTGTCCTCCGGCCGACGCTGCACCCATTCGCCGGAAGGAAGGCGATAGATAGCGCCGAAATCATGCTCCCCGTGGGGATCATTGCCCTCGTCAAACTGGTTGAAAGCCATGATCGCGGTGACGGCGGCGTGGCGATCCAGATCCTCCAGCGCTGCAAAGCCGGCCGTCATGACGGCGCGACCGGCCACACCGGGCTTCTGCCGCGCCAGGTCGTTCAGCGTGCGGATGCGCTCAACCTTCTGGTCGTCGGTCAATTCGATGCTCATATTCTGCTCCTCCATTGCAGGCCGAAAAGGCCACGGCCTCACGGCCCTGCTGTTCCGGCGAGGAACGGGATGGGGAGGGGAGCAAAAATCGATCGCTGGCGCGGGCGAGCCGCTTAGCCTGGTAGGCGCCCATCGGCGCCGGGCACCGGGGTTGGCGGATTACACGGGCGGGCTATTTTTGTTCGGGAACGAAAGGGCAGCGCCCTTGGTGTTCCCCCGCGCGCAGCAGCATGGGCTGAGCGCTAGCTCGCATCATCATTGGCAAAATGGGATGGGGGTGACGTCGTCTGACCATCAAAACAACGCCGCCAATAAGGATTGAATGGCGCCTCGCCTTTCTGGCAAAGATTGGAACGGTAGGTAAACAAAGGGGGACGCAGGTGATCCGTTCGGATTTGACGACAAAAGTGGCTGGGGAAAATCCGGCGCTCCCGCCGGAGGTCGTCGAGAAGATTGTCGATCTCTTTTTCGAGCAGATTGTGGACAGCTTATCGACGGGTGGCCGGGTCGAACTGCGTAGATTTGGTTCATCCACGACCCGAGCGCGGGAAGCGCGCATCGGACGAAACCCTTCGACGGGCGAAGAGGTCGCCGTGACGGCGAAGCGCGTGCCATTTTTCAAGCCCGGCAAAGAAATGCGCGAGAGGCTGAAAGCCGAGAAAGCGACTGCCTGAATATGGCTCGCTGCCAAGCCCTCGATTTGACGGCAATGGCGTCCGTTTGGATGAGCGCCATGGCGGCCTCTGTGTTATCGGAGACATTAAGCGGGCTTTCTGAGCAGGAACTGCAATCCTCGGTGCTCCGCGCCGACGATAAGCGCGGCTTTATCTAAAGTATAAAATCGTATATAGTGGGCAATCAAAAGTCACATTTTGCGCGCGGCAAGTTGTGCGATAATAAGAATTATGTTAAGCGGACATGTTCCTGCTAGTTAGAGATGTTGTCGTTTCCCGAAGATCGGTGGACTCTGACTGAAACGGGACCGATTTACCGAAGATCACCGGACAAATATTACCGAAGATCGGTGGATATTTCCCTTAGATTCGGTGGACTCGTCTGATCGTCAGCTCCTTATCCTTGAGAGGACTCGCGCTGCTACATTACTACGAACTGCCAGCTTCCGGCCATAGCGTAATGTCGTTGTCGGCGAACTCCACCGCAGCGCCTGGGGCCAACTGCTCGATGCCTTCCCTCCCCACGAATGCGCAAACTACCTCAGGAATAGCGGCTATGCTTCAATCTAATCAGGACAGACTCTAGATGACGTTCTGACGATTCCAAGGGGTATGGTCGGACCTGGCGCCAACACATTATTTCATCACCGTGGCGCCATCCGGATGGCGCCATCGAGGCGGATGACCTCGCCGTTCAGCATCGGATTGGCGATAATGCTCTCGACAAGCTGGGCATATTCCTCCGGCTTGCCCAAGCGGCTGGGATGTGGAACCTGCGTGCCTAGGCTATCCTGCGCGGCCTGCGGCAGGCCCATCAGCATGGGCGTAAGAAAGGTGCCCGGTGCGATGGTCATCACCCGGATCTTGTGTTGCGCGAGGTCGCGCGCGACCGGCAGTGTCATGCCGACCACGCCCCCCTTGGACGAGGCATAGGCGGCTTGGCCAACCTGCCCGTCATAGGCGGCGACCGATGCGGTATTGATGATCACGCCGCGCTCTTCGCCAACAGGATCGGCGGCCGCCAACTTTGTGGCGAACTTGCTGATGACGATGAAGGTACCGATTAGGTTGATCTCAACCGCCTTGCGAAAGGCATCGATCGGGTGCGGCGCATTGTCCCGTCCCACGGTCTTAATAGCCGGCGCGATCCCAGCGCAATTGACGAGGATACGCGCGACGCCATGGGCAGCCTCCGCCTCCTCGATCCCGGCGATCACGCTGGCTTCGTCCGTCACATTGACCTTGCAGAACAGGCCGCCCAGGGCCTGCGCCGTCGCTGAGCCTATTTCTTCGTTAAGATCGAAAATGGCGACCTTGGCGCCGCGCCCCGCCAGCAGCTTTGCAGTAGCGCCGCCCAGACCTGACGCGCCGCCAGTGACGATCGCGCTTACACCCTGAAACTCCATGGCTTTTATCCTGTTCTAAAAATCAGACGAGTTCGACGGCCATGGCGGTGGCTTCGCCCCCGCCGATGCACAGACTGGCGACACCGCGCTTGAGCCCGCGAAGTTCCAGCGCGCCCAGCAAAGTCGCCAGGATGCGCGCGCCCGACGCACCGATCGGATGGCCAAGTGCGGTCGCCCCGCCATTGACGTTCAGCCTGTCTTCGGAAATACCCAAATCGCGCGCGGCGATCATCGGCACGAGGGCGAAGGCTTCGTTGATCTCGAACAGATCGACATCGGACACGTCCCAGCCCGCTTTGGCCAGCAGTTTGCGGATCGCGGGAACCGGCGCAGTCGTGAATTTGGCGGGCTCATGGGCATGGGCGGCCGTGGCGATCACCCGTGCCACGACCGGTAGGCCGAGCTTCTGCGCGACGCTCTGCCGGGTCATAACCAGCGCCGCGGCGCCATCAGAAATGGACGACGCGTTGGCGGCGGTGATCGTGCCGTCCTTGATGAAGGCGGGCTTGAGCGTCGGGATCCTTTCCGGCTTCGCCTTGCCGGGCTGCTCGTCAGTGTCGACGACCACGTCGCCGCCCCGGTTGCCGACCGTCACGGGCGCGATCTCGCGCGCGAAAGCGCCGCTGGCGATCGCGGCATTGGCGCGGCCGAGCGATCGGATCGCGAAATCATCCTGCTGCGCGCGCGTGAACTGATAGTCGCGCGCCGCGTCCTCGGCGAAGACGCCCATCGCCTTGCCTGGCTCATAGGCGTCCTCCAGCCCGTCCATCATCATCGTGTCGATGATCCGGTCATGGCCGATGCGGGCGCCGCCGCGATGCTTGGGCAGGGCATAGGGCGCGTTGGTCATGCTTTCCATGCCGCCCGCTATCGCGACATCGACCGACCCGGCCGCCAGCGCATCATAGGCCATGATCGCCGCCTGCATGCCCGACCCGCACATCTTGTTGACCGTGGTGGCCTCGACCGACTGTGGAAGGCCGGCGCTCAGCGCCGCTTGGCGCGCGGGCGCCTGGCCGAGCCCGGCGGGCAGCACGCAGCCCATATAAATGCGCTCGATAAGGTCGGGCGCGACGGCGGCGCGCGCCCTGGCCGCCTCGACCGCGGCGGCGCCCAGATCGGTTGCCTTCACGTTGGCAAAAGCGCCCTGAAAGCCGCCCATCGGCGTGCGGGCGTAGCTGGCGATGACGACGGGATCATGGGACATGATAGTTCTCCTTAGGTCGGCGTCGGCAATCGTCAGATAGGGTTTTGTCGACATGCACGTCCTACCAAATATAACGGATTGAACAGCGAGCAGTGATCTCGATTTCGCTGGCAATCACAGCGTCCACCCGCCGTCCGCCGCATAGCTGCCGCCGGTCAGGAAGCTAGCGGCGTCCGATGCAAGAAAGACGATGAGGCTAGCGATCTCTTCAGGTCGCCCAGGCCGCGGGATAGGAAGCCCTTTTGCGAACTGCGCAATGGTTTCAAATGCCTGGTCATCGCCTCTAGGGCGCACCATTGGCGTATCCACCAGGCCCGGATGCACCGAATTCACTCTTATGCTTAATGCGGCGAGATCGAGCGCAGCCACTTTGGTCATGCCCGTCACGGCATATTTGCTCGCGACATAGGCGATCGCCCCACGCTCCGGTTGCAGACCCGCAACAGAGGAAATGTTCACGATCGCCCCGGCGCCCGCGCGGCGCATGGATGGCACCACCGCCTTCATCCCCAGAAAGCAGGAGAGCTGATTGATCTCGACGACCCTTCTATAGTCGGCCTCGCTAACTTGATCGAGCGGCATGATCGGCGCCGTCGTTCCAGCATTGTTTATGAGAATGGAGACCGGACCGAAGCGGTCTTCCGCAACGCGCACGACATTTTCCCATTCGCCGGACCTGCTGACGTCATGCATCATGAAGTGCGCATTGTCGCCAATAGCGACCGCGACCTTGACGCCCTCCGTCTGCTGTGTGTCAGTCAGCAATACCGTGGCGCCCAGAGCCGCCAGCGAACGCGCCGTTGCCGCGCCGATCCCGCCCGCGGCCCCGGTAACGATA
The DNA here is from genome assembly GCF_001563265.1 of Sphingobium sp. TKS. Taxonomy (NCBI): domain Bacteria; kingdom Pseudomonadati; phylum Pseudomonadota; class Alphaproteobacteria; order Sphingomonadales; family Sphingobiaceae; genus Sphingobium; species Sphingobium sp. TKS. The sequence goes on from NZ_CP005086.1 coordinate 81,599, forward strand.
GCGATACTGCCTTGCATGGAAACCTGTTCCATTATCTGTCCTATCTGTAAGGAGCCAGACGTTCCGACGCCTTGAAAATCGTTGAGAGCAACTATCGAACCCGTGGTCAGATTTCCGGCGCAGCGCCGCGATTGGCCGTGGACGCGGCAAAGGCGCTCAAGCTGTCGCGGCCGATCTGGGAGAGGGACGTCGCGCCCGTCAGCGCCATGCCGACCCGCATCTCCGCCTCCAGCAGGGTCAGCATGTTGGCAACCGCCTTTTCGCCTCCGCCTGCCAGGGCGTAGGCCCATGCGCGTCCCAACAGCACGGCCTTGGCACCAAGCGCCAACATCTTCACGACATCGAGGCCGGAGCGGACACCACCGTCTGCCATGATGACCGTATCGTCGCCAACGGCATCGGCAATCACAGGAAGCGCGCGCGCCGTCGACAACACGCCATCAAGCTGACGGCCACCGTGATTGGAAACGACAATGCCATCCACGCCGTTCCGCACGGCCTCTCGTGCATCCTCGGGGTCCAGAATACCCTTCAAGATCACATGACCCTTCCATTCCGAACGGATAAAATCCAGATCCTTCCAGCTCGTCGCCGGATCGAAATTGTTGCGCATCCAGGCAAAGAAATCTTCCAGGCCGGTATTACCTGCCAGGATCGGCGCGACGTTCCCCAGATGATGCGGACGACCCCGGATACCGACATCCCATGCCCAACCCGGGTGCGTCATTCCCTGCCAAAGCCGGCGTATCTGCCCCGCGAGCCCCGAAGCACCTGCCAGCCCGCTGCGATAATCGCGATAGCGCGTGCCGGGCACCGGCATGTCCACGGTAAAGACCAGGGTCGTGATGCGTTGGGCCGCCGCCTGGGCCATAAGATCGCGCATGAAGGCCCGATCCCTGATCATGTAGAGTTGGAACCAGATCGGCTTCGTGACGGAACCGGCGACTTCCGGCAGCGAGCAGGCCGAAACGGTGGAAAGCGTGAACGGCACATCCGCAGCTTCCGCCGCACGCGCAGCCTGCACTTCACCCCGGCGCGCGTTCAATCCTGCAAGACCGATCGGTCCCAGAGCGACTGGCAGATTCAGGCGCTGTCCAAGCAAGGTCGTACCAAGATCGATGACGGAGACTTCGCGCAGTATACGCTGGCGCAGCGCGATCTGCTCGAGGTCCGCCACGTTGCGGCGAAGGGTCGATTCGGCATAGGATCCACCGTCCATATATTCGAACAGAAATGGCGGAAGACGCCGACGGGCGAGTTCGCGATAGTCCGAGATCGACGCCGCCTTCATCATATGCCTTTCATGCAGGCGGCCCAAAGCCACCGTACAACAACAAATCCGCTTCCCAACATGCGCCTGACGCTATGATCTTGCCGCGAATGCCTCGACTGCGGCATGATATTCGGACGATTCATGGGACATGGCCTGGAAGGCCGCAGCCAGCTCAAGGATGGTCGGGAGTTCAGCCATCCGGCTCTCTTTCAGAAGACGCTTGGCGAAACGCACGGCTTGAGGCGGATTGGCGGCCACCCGTTCGGCAAGCAGCCTTGCCTCGGCCATCAGGTCGCCGTCGGGCACGACCTGCGAAATCAATCCGATGGCGGCCGCCTTGTCCGCAGTGATGGCCTCGCCGGTCGCGATCATTTCGACGGCATGCGCGTAATCCACGACCCTCGGCAAAATCCAGGTTCCGCCGTCGCCGGGAATGAGACCCAGTTTAACGAAACTGGAAGCAAAACGGGCGCTAACCGCACCGATGCGCATGTCGCAATAGGCGGCAATGCCGCATCCCAGGCCGATCGCCGGACCATTCACGGCGGCGATCGTTATCAGTTCGGCGTCCATGAGCGCCAGCGGAATACGCTGAACACCCCGCTTGTAGTTGCCGCGCGTGGCGGCGGACGAGTCGAGCGGTCCGATCCCATATCGTTCCTTCATAGCTTTCAGGTCGCCGCCCGCGCAGAAAGCCGATCCGGCACCGGTCAGTATCAGGACCGAGACCTCCGCATTGTGCGCCGCTAACTCGATCGCCGTGACCAGATCATCACAGTCCTGGTGCGTCGCGATCGCATTGCGGGTCTCGGGACGCGACAGTGTAACGGTCGCGATCCGTCCATCGATCTCCAGCTTGGCAAAATTCCCCATCATTCACACTTTCTCGTTCAGGCTTTCACCTTAGTGCCACAACATTGTCGGTCCTGGTCAGCGACCGGTCACTTGCTCCAGGATCGATTTGGCATCATCGGGTATGACATCGCCGCGCCAAGCTACATGGTGATCCGGCCTTACCAGGACGAACCGCTTTTCCAGCATCCGAATGGCCGACTCTTGCGTTACCATGAGGGTGCTGAGCGGCACCGCCAATCCTTCTGCGGCTGCCACGAAAGGCGCTGGGTCGCCGCCATCGGAGACGAGCAGGGTCAGTTCGAGGCCCAGGTCATCGTAAAGAGGATGCCCCTCGCCCAGATATATCAGGGGCAGGCGCGACCCCGGCCAGGTCGTTGGCGTGCAGCGCACAGGATCGAACAAGGGGGCGACACCCATTTCCGGGACGATCACTGGAGAGTTGGCATAACGATAGCCATGCTCGATCCCCCAACTTTCATTCTCGGCATTGCCGAGCGCCTTGATCGCCGCTCCCAGATTATCCCGCGTTCCCGCGCCATCCGGACTGTCGAGACCGCCTTCCTGGTTGGCTTCAGCCTTTAGGATTAAATCCCTAATCTTCACGCGTACCTCGGCATGGCGCCGGGTCGCCGCGCGGTTCTGGATCGCGATCTGTTGCCTCTCCGTTTCATAGCTTGGCAACAGCGCGGGCCCGCCCCAGCCATTCACCATCGCCGCCAGCTTCCAACCCAGATCGAACGCATCGCCGATGCCTGTGTTCATGCCATAGCCGCCGGTCGGAATGACCTGATGCGCGGCATCGCCCGCGAGTATGACGCGATCAACGATATAGCGTTCGGCGATTATCTGATGCGCCGACCAAGGATTTGCGAGCACTATCTCGAAATCGAAATCCTGCCCGACCCACTGCCGCAGCTTTTTTGCTGGGTCCAGGCTGCTCTCATCGGTTCCCGGCGGCAGGGGCATTTGCACGGTCCAGGTTTCGACCCCGTCCTGGATGATCAACGATCCAGACACCGTTTGAAAATGATATGCCGCTCCGAATCGCGCGATCACGGCGTGATCGCGGGACTTGAAGTGGATCATGTACATGCGGATGACGGCGGGCTGGCCTTCGGATTCCACGCCGATGCGGCGACGCACCGTGCTGCCGCCGCCGTCACATCCCGCCAGATACTGGGATCGCAGCGCCACGGTTTCACCCGACTTGGAGCGAACGGTAGCGGTAACGCCATCCTCGTCCTGCTCCAGTCCTTCGAGCGCCCAGCCGAAACGGACATCGATCAGGGGATTTTCGTCGATCGCCTTTTTAAGAACCGGCTCGAGAATGACCTGCGAAACGCGCATGCTGGGTTCGGCCGTATCGGTGCCGTCATCGGTCGCAATCGCGGTAGCGCGCTTCTCATCGGGCGTAGGATAGGCAAAGCGATGGAGGACATGACCGCTAAGGCTGGTCGCCCAGACGACATCGAGCGGCTGGTCCGGCGGAACGCCGACAGCCCGAAGCTTATCCACGATACCAAGTGTCCGAAAGAGCTCCATGCTACGTCCGTTGGTCAGGTCCATCTTGGGATAGGTGGTCGTATTTTCGTTGCGCTCGACGATTATCGACTGCACGCCATGATGCGCCAGCACGAGGGCAAGCGTCATGCCGACGGGCCCGCCGCCGGCAATCAAAACTGGGGCGTCTATCATGTTACTCCTCACCTGTCGGACGTTCGTTGACTACGATATTCTCAATGGCGCCAATGGACTGGATTTCGACCTTAACCGTGTCGCCTTCGCGCAGGAAGCTGGGCGGCTTCATGGCGGCCCCCACACCGCCAGGCGTTCCGGTGTAGATGACATCGCCCGGTTCGAGCGTCATCGCCTTGCTGAGATGTTCGATCTGCGCCCAGCAGTCGAAGATCATGTTGCGCGTATTAGAATTCTGCCGGAGTTGCCCGTTGACATGGCTTTTGATGTCCAGTTCATGCGGATCGATATCCGTGGCGAGCACGATCCACGGTCCAAATGGTGCGTGTGTGTCGAATGATTTGCCGATGGTGTGCTGGCCACCCATGCGCTGCCAGTCGCGCACGCTGACATCATTTCCCACGCAGTAACCGAATACCACGCCAGCCGCCGCCTCGCGCGACACATGCCGGCATCGCTGCCCGATGATCATTACCAGTTCGGCTTCATAGTCGATTTCTTCAGAAACCATTGGCCGCTCGATCGGGTCAAACGGACCTGCGACAGCTGTCGCAGGTTTGGCGAACCAGATTTGATGCGCGGGAGGCGCCATGCGCGCCTCATCGATATGGGTCGCATAATTCATGCCTATCCCGCAGATCTTGCCGGGACGCTCAATGGGCGCATGCAGCCGGCATTGCTCCAGGCGGCAATCGTTCTCACCGCGGACCGCCTCCACCAAAGGCGCATAGGTCGGCCAATTCGCAATGAGATCAATCATATCCGAAATCTGCGGAACCCGATGCGTCAGAGATGTCACCGCATCCCCATCGACCACGCCTAACTGTATGGGACCATTCCCCACAGAGAACCGTGCAAGCCTCATTCCACCCCTCCCGAGCTCATGTGAACCCTGTTTGAATGAGCAGTAAATCATCAAGCACAACATTTCAATGCCTATAAATTGCTTGCATGTAACCATTTTCGTCGCAATTATACTGATTTACTGATCAATAAAGTTCCACGCTTGAGCTTAAGATAGAGGAGCCGGGATGTTACCCCTTAGCGGAATTCGCGTGATCGAGTTGGGCGCAGTAGTTCTCGGCCCTTATGCAGCCCAGTGGCTTGGCGATCTGGGCGCGGAAGTCATCAAGGTGGAAGCGCCGACCGGCGATTCCACACGCCGGACCGGGCCGACGGCGGAGTTCGGCATGGCATCCCTGTTCCTTGGCCTGAATCGCAACAAACGCAGCATTGTCCTGGACCTCAAGACCAAGGCTGGAAAGGAGGCTCTTTTACGGCTTGTCGATACCGCCGACGTGCTTTTGCATAACAACAGGCCGCACAAGATGAAGGCGCTTGGCCTAGACAGCGAGACGCTAATCGCACGCAATCCGCGCCTTATATATGCGTGCCTCCATGGCTTTGCAGAAAATGGCCCCTACGGAGGCCGCCCTGCCTATGATGACGTGATACAGGGTATGTGCGGACTGGCTGACCTTATGGGGCAGCAAACGGGAACGCCACGATATCTACCGACCGTGGCCGCCGACAAGACATCAGGCCTGGTCGGGGCAATCGGCATTCTTGGCTTGCTGGTCCGGCGCGAACGAACCGGCCTGGGAGGGTATGTCGAGGTGCCCATGTTCGAGACGATGGTGGCCTTCACGGCGGTGGAGCATCTTTACGGGCTGAGCTTTGATCCTCCACTCGGCCAAGGCGCCTATCCACGCGTCATGGTCGCTGAACGTGGCCCGTTTACCACGAAGGACGGTCATATTTGTGTGATGCCCTATACCGACAAGCACTGGCAGGACATGTTCAAAGAATGCGGTCGTCCAGACCTGGCCGCTGAACCGCGCTTTCAGGGGATCACATCGAGGACGCAGTACATCACCGAAATTTACGGCGAACTGGCTCACCAACTGACGTCCAGAACGACCGCAGAATGGCTTTCCACTTTGCTGCGACTGGAAATTCCATGTGCACCGGTGCAATCGATCGACGATCTGGTGACCGATCCGCATCTGGAGCAAACCGATTTCTTCGCCATCCTGGACAATGAAACCGGTCCAGGCAAAACGCGCTACGCTGGCGTTCCGATCCTGTTCGATGGCAATCGCCCGCCCATCGCCCGTCCGCCGCGTCTGGGCGAACATACGGAGGAAATTTTAACTTCGCTCCTGTTCGAAAATGCCAAGATCGAATAACGGGTGCAATGAACGATCTGGAAGCGGCTGCGCGGGGCCGTGCATTTTGGGAGATGCCGAAATATTCAGCCGCCGGTAAAGCCTTATGTGGCTATTTGATGATGCAGGCGTGGAAGCTCGCCTGTTTCCATGCACCGTCTTCCTTCACCCACACCTGGGTCGCCATCGCGTTCATGACATGCTCCGCGCCGGTTCGCACAATGCGGATGGTCTGCTGGAGGCCGCCCGTCATGACGGCCGCTTCCCCATAGATGCGAATGTTCAGATCGCGCCGTTCGACTTTCAGGAAGTCGATGGCCGCCTCCACGCCCTGCAGATAACCTGTCCGTCCATCGATAGTGCCGATTGCATGGATGTGAACCAGATCTTCCCGGATCAACTGATTAATCGCCGACATGTCTCGCTCGACTAGCGCGCGACAGCGCCGCTGTTCGCACGCCGCCACTTCTTCAATGGCTTCCGACATTGCCACGTCCATCACCACTCCACTGATATTATCCAGGCTCATTTGATCGGCGCGCTGATTTCGTGACAACGCTCCGCAAAATGAATACTCAACGTCTTCCGCCACAAACCTCCGTGTCGGTCCCGGTAATCATTGCGGCGCCATCGCTGCTCAGGAAAAGTACGGTCGCAGCAATCTCCTCCGGCATCACGGCACGCGTAATGATGTGCAACTCCCTTGCGATGGCGACCTGTTCGTCCTGAGACAGCATCTCGTTCACCATCTTGGTAGCCGTCAGACCGGGCGAGATGCTGTTCACGCGGATGCCTTCATTGGCATAGGCACAGCTTGCATAATGGCTCAGGTGAACCACGCCCGCCTTTGCCGCCGAATAAGCCGGCGAAGCAGCTGGCGTAAAAAACTTGCCCGACGTCGACGCGGTATTGACGATGGTCCCGCCGCCCGCCGAACGCATGCCAGGAATTTCATGCTTCATGCACAGGAATGTCGACGTCAGCGACATCGAAAGCGTCCAGTTCCAATCCTCGAGCGACATATTTTCAACCGAACCGTTTCGCGGCATGCCGACATTGTTGAAGGCATGGCGGATCGGCCCGAAGGCGGTGGTCGCGCCGGCTATCATGGCCATGATCGAATTTTCGTCGGCCGCATCAAAGCGGAAGAACCGCGCCTTGCTGCCAAGGCTTTCGATCTCCTCTACTACGGACTGCCCCTGCTCCTCGTCGATGTCGGCCAGGCTGATCAACCCGCCCTCGCCGGCAAAAGCCAGCGCCGCAGCACGACCTATCCCCGATGCGCCGCCTGTCACGAGAATGGATCTGTCGGTAAAACGCTGAATCGTCATAATCCAATCCCCCGCCGCGCATATCGGAGACCGAGGCGTTCTGCGTTGCGCGATCCTGTTAAATAACCGATGTGCCAACCGTTCATGAGGACGATGCTGGCTAATTTCGCTTGAGCATTTTGCGTCAGCCGATAGAAAGGCTCCGCTGCTTTCGCTAGAATATAAGGGGCGACAGAATCGCTCCTGTCACCCCTTCCGTTTATTCGGGGCGCGGCTGCTGCGGCCGTGCCGTCAGCGGGCGCAGCTGATCAAAATCGGGATTGCCGATGTGCGAGCCGTTCCATTTGATCCATCCACGATCGATGTGCGCCAAGCCTTCGAAGGCCATGCCGTAACCAACGCCGATCTTATCAACGATAAGGTGCTTCCAACGGTCCACCAGGCAGAGGCGCGTGTAGCGAAGCGTCAGTTCCGAATAGGTCGCCATCTGATGCGCCAGCTCCATAGCACGCGGCATTAGTTCGTCATGCGGCAGGACCTCGTTCACGAAGCCCAGGCGCTGCGCCTCATAAGCGTCGATACGCTGGCCGGTCAGGAGAAAGTAATTGCCCCGCGTCACGCCCAGCAATTCCTGGAACACAATCTGGACACCGTCGCCGATCACCTCGCCAACAGCGAAATGCCCTTCATCGGCAAAGTGCGCCTTTTCCGAGGCGATCACGATGTCGCCCAGGACAGCCAGTTCAGCATGGATCGTGGCGGGACCATTCACCGCGCAAATGACCGGCATTTCGATTTCCAGCAGGCGACGGAACATCAGCTTCTCGCCCCAGGCCGAAAAGTCGAATTCGCGCGGACGGCCGAGCGGGTGGTCCCAGCTGCTATGCTCGTTCATAAATACATCGCCGGTCGCGGTGAGCACGATCACGCGATTGTCGCGGTCCATTCCGATGTCGGTGAATGCGGGAGCCCATTCGGTGTGATGGTCCGCCGAATACATTACCGGACCATTGTCGCTGTGCAACCGAACCACCAGAACGCCATCATCGAAGCGCTCAAAAGCGATCGTCTTATATTTATCAAAATATGCTGGTCGTTTCGTCACGTCATCCTCCGTTGATAATAGAAATACATCTGGCGTTGAATAAAACGCCAAATTTTTACTTTCTCGCGCGCGAACCTTGAGAGTGTCCATAACGAACGCGACAAACAATTTGAATTTCGATAGATGAAATCAGCCAGTTTTTAGCCAGGTCGATATAGCGGGCTGCACACCATGGTGTGTTCGAACATCACCATCAAACGCCAAGTGCAAGCACGGATCCATTGTCCACTCCTCAACCTTCGAGAGGTTCTTATTGATCTAAAGGTCAGTAGATGCGTCTTCCAATGATGTCAATAGCACGAGCAGATGAGTGCTTTGCGCGCAATTCAGGCTAGATTGGCCGCCTAAGCTGGGGCACATGACAATCCCATCGCCGCCCTCGCCGCGAATTTCGAAAGCAGCGGCCGCGCGACGTACAGTTTCTTGCGCAGTCGAATAAGGGAATGTTGAATGAGTGATCCAGACGGCGGGAAAGCCACCGATGCTCCGGCATCGAAGCCAATCACTAGCGCGCCCAAACAGCGCCGCCGCCAACCCGAGGATGTCAAAGCTCGCATTCTGGAGGCGGCACTGAACGCTTTTGCGAATTTTGGTTATGAGGGGACCTCAACCCGATCGGTCGCGATGGAGGCAAATGTATCGCTATCCCTGCTACTCTATCATTTTGGATCGAAGGATGCCCTCTGGATCGCCGTAGTGGAGAATTTGTTTCTTCATACCCAAGGTTCGAAATTGCTGCATAACCGGCCGAAAGGCTCGACTGCCGCGGAGCATTTGCGTGCGGTGGTCCACGCCTATGTCGAACGATTCGCAAAGATCCCCGCCTTGCACCGGCTGATGACGCTGGAAGGACACCGCATATCCCAAAGACTGGTTTGGCTTTGCGAAAACTACATCAAGGAAGATTTCCAACTCCTCTGCGAGCTGATCGCCGAGGGGCAAAGGGAGGGAAGCGTTCACGCCGGCGACCCAGGGCGCTTGCGATACGCCATTATTGCCCTGGCGACCGTCCCATCAGCAGTGGCGGGTGAGTATGAGTATCTTACCGGCAAGAATCCCGTCAGCCCGATAGAAATCCAGTCATCAGTCGATTTCATAAATCGATTGGTTTTCAAGAGCGGCTGAAAGCGCCAGGAACCAGCCGGACAAGCTGATCGGACGACCAGCTCATATCGGCAGAGTCTCGCCTTGACCGACCTCTGCTCACCCGGATAGCGGAAGCGTCGTTGCGCGCCCTTAGCTCAGCGTCAGTCGTCCAGAAGATCCGATTCGCGACGCCAGCAAAGGTCTTGCCGGCGCCTTCTCTCGTCGGGCACGCGCCGTTTAGGCCGGCCAGAACGACGTTTTTGCGTGAAGCCCATCGGCCGGAAAACCTATTGACTTAGTGAAGTCGCTCCCACATTACTGATCAATATGTAAGTTAAAGATTTGGGGTCGGCCTGATTATGGCTGCAGTCGCGGCATGAGTCCGACACCGAGGCTTGCCATATTAACGTAACAGAAAACAGGATTTTGAAATGAACCATTCCGAAAATGCGCTTGATCAGTCGCCTGTGGAACGACCGGCCTATTTCGCCCATTTCGTGGTGCGTACATCCCAATATGCCGAGATGGTCCGTTGGTATAGCATCTTCCTGAACGCCGACCTGGTCTACAATGACGAAAAACTGACTTTTCTCACCTTCGACGAGGAGCATCACCGACTGGCGATCGTGAACAAGCCCGGCTTGGTTCCGATGACGAACGAGCACGCCGGCATCGACCATGTCGCCTACAGCTATTCGTCTTTCGAAGGTCTGTTCAGACAATATGAATGGCTGAAGAAGCATGATATCCTGCCGCATATTTCCATAAATCACGGCCCGACCACGTCCTTGTACTATAAGGATCCCGATGGCAATCAGGTTGAGAATCAGGTTAATAACTGGCCAGATGCGGCGCGTCCAAAGGCCTATTTCAAGACCGAGGCCTTTGCGCAGAATCCGCTAGGAGAATTTTTCGATCCTGATGCCATGAGCGCCAAAATTCTGGCCGGCAGCGATGTGACGGCCGCGTAGAATAGAAGGCGTCGGCTTTATCGGAGCGGCATCGGTCGTTGCAGGTGCATGTCGGTAGTTACTTGGTGCGTCAGCGATGACGATTATGCCATAAATCGATCCTGGATGCTGCTTTTACAAGGTATGCTCATCGCTGAGACTGTTGCGTTGGGACACCGCATAGAACCGCCGACGGGCGCCAAAAAACTTTGGCGGAGAAGACACTTATAACTTTGCACGTTGCTGGAACTAGCGCATCGCTGCGCCTGACCTAGGGATAGTCTATGAAAAAAAAGGTGATAATCAGTTGCGCCATAACCGGGTCGATCCATACGCCCTCCATGTCGCCATATTTGCCGATCACAGCCCAGGAGATTGCCTCATCGGCGCTGGAAGCTGCCGCCGCGGGCGCGGCGATCGTGCATCTGCATGCGCGCAACCCAGAAGATGGAAGACCTGATCAAACGCCCGAAGCGTTTGAACCGTTTCTGAGAATCATCAAACAAGCATCCGATGTCGTCATCAATATCACGACGGGGGGATCACCATACATGCCGGTCGAGGAACGCCTCAAACCGGCAGCGATGTGGGAACCTGAAGTCGCGAGCATCAACATGGGATCGATGAATTTCGGCCTTTTCCCAATGCTTAAACGGTACAAGGACTTCAAATTCGAATGGGAAGGCGCGATGCTGGAAGGAAGCCATGATCTGGTGTTCCGCAACAGCTTCAAAGATATTCGATACGCCCTCGACACGCTCAACGGCACGGGTGCTCGGTATGAATTCGAGTGCTACGATACTAGCCATCTTCATAACCTAAACTATTTTTTCCAGGAGGGCCTGGTGGAAGCCCCCCTTTTCATTCAGACCTGCTTTGGCCTGCTGGGGGGAATTGGCGCGCATCCCGAAGAAGTCCTCCATATGAAGCGAACGGCCGATCGCCTATTCGGCGACAATTACCATTGGTCCGTGCTGGCGGCTGGCAGACATCAGATGACCGTAGCAGCGCAAGCGGCCGCCATGGGCGGCCATGTGCGGGTTGGTCTAGAAGACAGCCTCTGGCTTGGCCGGAGCGAACTGGCCGAAAGCAACGCGGAACAGGTGGTGCGCGTGAGACAAATCATAGAGGGGCTGGGACTGGAAGTCGCAACCCCGGCGGAAGCCCGATCGATACTCGCGTTGAAAGGTGACGACAAGGTCGCGTTCTAGGGTCAGGATCTGTAATTGCAGTTGCTAGGCGGTGCCGATCCCTTGAAGGTTTCATGGATCTGTCCGCACTGGCCGAGGCGAGGCCTGGTCGTGCTTTATCGTGTCTCACAGAGGCGAACGTTGCATTGACTCGATGCGAGCTTTGCAGCCCATCTGACTACCTTCGCAGATCGTTCGTCTCTGCGTTCCCTCTCGGGGCACCGCCCTCGGATCAGCTTTGACGCTTCACCGCTGGCAGACCGCTTTTACTGCATCTCACGCCTGGAACAAAGTGCCATCGCGCAACATGGCGTGCATGATGACCGCGAGGCGCCGAGCTAGGGCGACACGGGCCTTCTTCAGGCCGCGCCGCTTGGCGATCTTCGTGGCCCACGTCTTGAGTGCGAAGTTTTCCCGGCTTCGGGTCAGGATCGAGTTGGCAGCTTCATACAACAACTTGCGCACGGTCCCGTCGCCTTGTTTGGTGATCCTGCCGGTCCAGTCGAGTTAGCCTGATTGATGGCGTCTGGGAACCAGGCCGAAGTAGGCGCTGGCATTGCGCGATTGTCGGAAGCGGCTCGCCTCGTCGACTGCAGCTGCAAAGGCAGCCGATGTCTGCACGCCGACGCCTGGAATGGTCATGAGGATTTCACAGGCTTGTGACTGACTGGCGATAACGCGCAACCGCCGATCCATTTCCTTGATCTGCTCCATCAACTCGGCACGCACCGACAACAAGGAGGCGATGGCTTCACCCAGACCAGGAATGTGGGCGGCCTGCATGATCCGTTCGAGGAATGCCCCCAATCGCATCAACGACACCTTCTTCAACAGGCCACAGGAGTATGCGCCGCGCTTCGTTGAAAAACCTGATGGAGGGATCGATCCTCGTCCCTGGTGTCAGGGCTTCTATGCGGCCATGAATCTGAACCTGCGCGACTGGAAGCCCATGCTCAATCGCGGCGATATCCATCACGGTCTGCTGCTGCCGATCCTGATCTACTGCGTCGACAAGAAGGGGCAGCCGGTGCTCGGCAAGCCTCGCATGGGGGCAGATACCGCGCACTTCCTTGCCAATGAGGCTTATCTCGACATCGCGCTCGTCGTTCCTGCCATCAAGGAACTGTTCGACCCCACGCGCTACACGACCACAGAATAACCGCGACCGTCAACGTGGGACGCTCGCACCGCTAACGATCGATCCCAGTTGCGGCAAAGCCATCGCCGAACGATGTGTCTCGACCTTTGGAAAAATCGATTACCTGGTGAACTCCGCCGGCGTGATCGCCACTTACGCGACGCTGGATCTGCTTCCCGCCGAAAAATTTCAACGCGTCACCGACATAAATTTCAGGATGCTTTCACGTCATGGCGCCGGTAATCGCGCAGATGAAGCAACAAGGCTGGGGATCAATTGTCAATTTGTCGTCCACGGCTGGAATTAAACCGTTTCCCTCATCGGCCGCCTACAGCGCAAGCAAGGCAGCAGTCAAGGCGTTGTCGGTTTCAGCCGCAATCGAGGTCGCGCCATTTGGCGTTAGGATCAACGTCGTCTGCCCCGGGATCACGGATACGCCATTGTTCCGGACGGCCGCCTAGGCTTCAGGAAATGCGATTGCACGGCACGCGGAAAGGTGCCGCTGCGCAGGATAGCGTCACCGAATGATATTGCGGCCGCGGTCGTGTGGCTGCTCAGCGACGAGGCAGATTATGTGACCGGTATTTCGATGCCGGTCGATGGGGGCCTGGCGATCGTCTAGAGACTGTTATGAATCTGCGGTGAGAGCGGCGACTTGCCTGATCATGAGGCAAGCGAAAGCGACGACATGTAGCCCTGCGAGGGTTTGGGCATATCGTTCGTAATCCTTGACGAGCCTGCGGAATTTGGTTGCCCATGCGAAGGAACGTTCGACGACCCATCGACGGGGAAGGAGAACAAAGCCGCGCTTCGCCTCGGGTAATTTGACAACTTCCAGGGTGATGCCGTGCCGTTCGGCGGCCTGCGCGGCACGCTCGCCGGTATACCCCTGATCGACCCAGGCGATCTCGACGCTGTCGCCGGTGACGGCCTGGACCGTTCGGGCGAGTTTCTCGACCTCGCCGCGATCTTCCGCGCTGGCCGGCGTGACATGCAGTGCGAGCAGGTGGCCGAGCGTGTCGACCGCGATATGGAGCTTGGAGCCCTTCTTGCGTTTTGCCCCGTCATAGGCGGCGCGCTCGCCGCTCTCGGGCGTGGAGCGCAACGTCCGGCTGTCGATGATCGCAGCGGTGGGTTCGGCCGATCGTCCCGCCGCCAAACGCAGCATGGCGCGCAAATCGTCCACCAGCGCTTCGAAGCAGCCCGCCGCCAGCCAGCGCTGCGTCTGCTGATACACCGCTGCCCAAGGCGGCAGGTCGTTCGGCATCCACCGCCACGGCGCGCCGGTCTTCACGATGTAGCGCAGTCCGTTGAACACCTCGCGAAGGCTATGCTCACGCTGTCCAGCATCCTCACGCTGCAGCGTCAGGTAGGGCGCAACCAGCCACCACTCTTCATCGGACACATCGGACGGGTACGGCTTGCGGCAAGTGCTCATGCCGAACCGTTTCAATCTTATCGATTCTCAAGTCCATAACAGTCTCTAGGTGTTCGGTCCAGCATGTGATGGCAAATTGTTATCGTCAAAGCAGTTAGCGATCAAATTGCGATCTGGTCTCACGCACGGCATATGACACAGGCCAATCCAGACACGCGCTCTCGCATCCCAGCAAGAGGCTATGGCTGATTGGGAGCGCTGTTGACCCGTATCTGGTTACGAAGAACGCCAATGCCTTCAATTTCAAGTTCAATTACGTCACCGTCTTGAAGATAACGCTCCAGTTCCAGCCCGCTTCCGCCGCCTACGGTGCCAGAGCCAAACACTTCACCGGCATATAATGTCTCTTCCTGACTGATCAGGCTCAGCGCATCTTCAAATGTCCACGTCATAGTGCTGCTATGGCCGCGCGATCTGACTTCGCCATTCACGCGGACCGTCATTGCACAGTCATAGGGATCGAATGCGTCCGCGGTGACGATGCATGGTCCAAGAGCATTTGACCTATCGAAATCTTTCGATTTCAAAGGCCCCAGGCCAGCTCGCCCATCTACAGCCTGCGTATCCCTCGCGGTGAAATCGTTGAATATCGTATAGCCGAATATTCTATCCTTCACCTCTGCAGGGGTCATATTCTTCCCAGATCGCCAAAGTATCGCTGCCATTTCCAACTCGTAATCGATCACTTTCGAATATTTCGGCCAGAACACATCTTCTTCGGTACCGATCACGGCAAAGCGATTGCTTTTGCAGTATAGCGGTTGCGTCCCCAGTATCTCGATCATCGCTGCGTGACGGTGGCTTATCGCGGCGGCGCCGCTCTGCCGTCGGATGGATTCCGCGCATCCGATCATATGGTCTTTAACAGGCCGTTGACGAAGTCGGCGGTGGCTGATTCAGTGCGGCAGTGGGATTGTCTGGCGGGTTAGCGGCGATGGCGATGGGGCGTGATAGCGAGGTCCAGTCCGATTTGATCGTGACGTGGGCGGAGATACCGCGTTCACCGGGGCATGTTTTCTACGACAAGCTCCAGAAGCTGCTGGCCGAGGCGGGCTTCGATGGCTTTGTCGAGAAGACGTGCAAGCCCTATTATGCGCCGCGGATGGGAGCCCCGTCGCTGCCGCCGGGCCGCTATTTCCGCATGCTGCTGATCGGCTATTTCGAGGGCATCGACAGCGAACGCGGGATTGTCTGGCGCTGTTCGGATTCGCTGTCGCTGCGGGAGTTCCTGCGACTGTCGAGCCGCGACAAGGTCCCTGATCATAGCTGGTTGTCGAAGACGCGGAGCCGCCTGCCGCACGAGGTACATGACCAGATCTTCGGCTGGGTACTGGCCCTCGTCGCCGGGCACGATCTGGTGAAAGGCGAGCGGATCGGCGTCGATGGCTCGACCATGGAGGCGAACGCCGCGCTGCGTACCATCGTGCGGCGTGACAATGGCGAGACCTACCGCGAGATGCTGGTGCGCATGGCGCAAGAGAGCGGCATCGACACGCCGACGATCGACGACCTTGTCCGGCTCGATCGCAAACGCAAGGGCAAGAAGCTGTCGAATGCGGACTGGGCGAGCAAGACCGATCCCGACGCGAAGGTCGCGCGGATGAAGAACGGCTCGACGCGTCTGGCCTACAAGCCCGAACACGCGGTCGATCTCGACACGGGTGTTATCGTGGCAGCGCCGATCCACCCGGCCGACAAGGGCGACACGACAACGCTCGACGCCACGCTGGAGACGGCAGCACGCAACCTCGCCGACATTGGCCTGGCGCCGACGTCCGGGGATCCCTGCGATCTTGTGACCGATAAAGGCTATCATTCGCGCGAGCTCCTCAAGGGTCTCGACGGCGACATCTGGAAGACGCGCATCGCCGAGCCGGCACCGCCGAATGGATATCTGCGCTGGCACGGCGACGAGGCTGCCCAGAAGGCCGTCTACGCCAATCGGTCTCGCCTGAAATCCGCCGTCGGACGCAAGGCGATGCGCAAGCGTGGTGAGATGGTCGAGCGTAGCTTTGCCCACGTCCTGGATCGCGGCGGCATGCGCCGCGCGTGGCTGCGCGGGCGCGAGAATGTTCACAAGCGTTATTTGATCCACGTCGCCGGGTTCAATCTTGGCATTCTCATGCGCGCCCTGTTCGGTTGCGGCACTCCGAGGGGCGCCAGGGGCGCATCCAAGGCATTCTTGTTCGTAGTTCAGACCGATGTTGCGCTCGTCATCGCCCTCGTCGCCGAGTTCGACGGAGAAAGGGCCATGCTCCTCATCGTTTTTACCCCTGAAGGCGCTGACAGACCCGGCTGAAAACCGACTTCGTCACCGCGCTGTTAAAGCACATGCAGTCGCGTAACTGCTCAGGGCGCGGCAAAGGCGACAAGAGACGTATATCCCGACCAACCGTGAGCCTGCATCCTGGATCATTGGAAAGCACCAAAGCTCGAACCCGCTCCAAGCCGGCTGGCCCGCTTTCGATCAATGACTGCATGGATTGCAACGCTGGATCCAGCGTTCCGCCAACAACGCAGTGAGCGCCTTGCACATTCAGCACATGGCCGTCGTCAAGCAGGGCACCTAGCCGTTCCTCATGCTTATGCGATCGGGAATATGTGACAAGTTTCATCGCAACCTTTCCTCCTTGGCACCGCAGGCGCTTGAACAACGCCGCATCGCTGTGCCCCTAACCAGCGCTCAGAATTCTGACTGGGGCGACATCACCGCCGCTGCGAACGGTCGTCTTCAGATTCGTGCGAACCGATAAACCCTGATCAAAAGAGAAGCAACATTCCCTCTGACATATGACCCGCGCGGGGCTATGCCGCGCTGCCCCATAATCGGGTGCCCGTGAGCAAAGTTCCGATATTTCCTATACTAAACGTTCGATATCCATAACCGAGGAACTCGGAACTGCCCCGACTTTGGCAGGCTCTACGCCTCCGAACATTGATCTGTTGACAGTCTGCCGTGCTAGCTTTACTTATCAGTTGAACAGCAAAAGAGGCGTGCCGCAGAGCAGCGCCGAAGTGTGAGGATCGATCGATGGAAGTCAAGGAAATGTCACGCCGGATCGTGGTGGATTCCGATATCGAGGCCCTGCCCCGGATCCAGCGGATGTGGGAACTGGCTGACGAAAATAACAAGAGCAAGCAGCATCCTGCGGACTTCCCGGCGATGGCCGAAATTCCGGTGGGCCGGTATACACGCCAGGATTTCTTCGAGATCGAGAATACCGCGATCTGGAAGCAAAGCTGGCTGCTCGCTGGCTTTGTCGATGAATTTGCCAAGCCCGGTAGCTTCAAAACGACCACCATCGCAGACGTTCCCGTGGTGCTCGTCCGCGATGACAAGGGCGCCATCAACGCCTTTTACAACGTATGCCAGCATCGGGGGTCAAAGCTCATCAAGGCGGCCGGTGGCGTTCAGCCCAATTTGACCTGCGGCTATCATTGCTGGACCTATAATCTTCAGGGCGAACTCAAATTTGTACCGGATGAGCATGATTTCCCCGGACTGGACAAAGGCGGGAAATCGCTCCGCAGCATTCGCTGCGAGAAGTTTGGAGCAATCATCTTCATAAATTTCGATGAGGATGCAGCGCCGCTCCAGGATTTCCTCGGTGTTTTGGGAAGCGCGATCGGCGACGTACCGATGGATCGCGTGCGACTTTACAAGTCTGTAAGTCGTGAACTGCCGGTCAACTGGAAAGCCGTTCTCGATAACTTCGCCGAGAACTATCATGTGAAATTCGTTCACACGCACACTCTTCATCCGCTCGTCGATTCTAAGGTGGCAGCCCGTCAGTGCCTGTCCAACGGGCATTCCGCGCTGACTATCAAACCGCGGACTGCGTCGGCGATCGGATCTGTGGTGAAGTCCGATGGGCTCGCGCCAGCAGACTCGAGCGGCATGAAGGAAGTCACGAGCATCTCGCAACGTGCCTATACTCTTTTCCCCAATGTCAGCATCACCGTGACTGAATCCCTGCTCTTCGTGCTTTCGATCTGGCCGGTTTCGGTCAACCAGACGCGCGCCGATGGGTATTTTCTCAGTATCAGCAGGACCGGCGAGGATCCCGAAGCCACCGCCAAAGCAGCCGCGGAGGCAGGTGAGGCAGGCGTCCAGTTCTTTAGCGCGGTCATGCAGCAGGATCTGGATGCGATGGAACAAATGCAAGAAGCGATGTCGAGCGGTGGCATCGAGAAAATACGCCTAGGTTACAAAGAACAGCAGATTTATAATTACAATCTCGAGTTCGATAGATTGATTGGTAAAAATAATATTCCGGATGGCCTGGAAGTCGAAGACGTCGGCCTACCGATCATCGTTACCGCCTAGCTATTTTCATAAAAAATACTTGAAACGCCACGCACAGATGCGGGCATTATAGGGGAGAGTTCTATGATAATCCGGCTCATTACATCTGTCAGCGTATTGTGCATGTCTTGGGGCCTTTCAGTCAGCGCGCAGGCTCAAACTGCTGCTGGCCAAGGGGCGACCGGGCCGCAAAGTGGCAGCTCCGCGGTGGATGACATCATCGTAACGGCGCAAAAGCGCGCGCAGAGCCTGAGCGACGTCGGCATGACGATCAACGCCGCATCAGGAGACCAGCTGCAGAATGCAGGTGTAACCGACCTTTCGCAGCTCGCAATAGTCGCGCCGGGTTTTTCAGCTAGTGTCGGCCCCCTTGGTTACCCTCTCTATTCATTGCGTGGCGTGAATTTCTATTCCAATTCTGGAGCATCGCCCGCTGCGGTCAATGCGTATCTCGACGAAGCGCCATTATCCTATCCAATCATGACCGGAGGATTATTGCTTGATGTCGAGCGCGTCGAGGTTCTTAAAGGACCACAAGGAACCCTTTTTGGGCAAAATTCGACCGGCGGCGCAATCAATGTAATATCAGCCAAACCGACCAATTCGTTCGCTACCGGTGCACTGCTCGACGCAAATCATTTCGGACAGGTGAGGCTGGAGGGCTTCGTCAGCGGACCTATATCCGATACACTCAAGGCCCGAGTGGCGCTTACCACAACGCAGTTCGGCGCGTGGCAACATGATCCCACGACCGGACGGGAAAATGGCGACCAGAACAAGTTTGGCGCGCGCCTCTCGACGGAATGGGCGACGACCGATCGTCTAACGCTGTCCGTGATCGGAAACGCTTTCATCGATCGGAGCGAAATTCAACAGCTCCAAGCATCACTTGTCACTCCTGCTGACCCGACAAATCCCGCGCCAGGACTGACGACCTATCCGTTGGCAACCAAGAATCGTGAAACTGGTATCGACCCCAATTTTAATACACGGGGCAATATACAGACTTATCAGGCGATTGTGCGAGCTGACTACAAGTTGAGTGAAAATGCCAATATTACTTCTTTATCAAATTATGTTAACACGCATTCCAGAAATCCGCGGGATTCTGATGGAATGTCAGTACCGACGCAGCAGATCGTCTTAACGGCGGCTATATCGTCGTTCACCCAAGAGATCCGATTGTCTGGGGATTTGCCGTCGCAAGGAATAACCTACACAGTAGGTGGCAACTACGCGCATGATCTATTCAGCAAGGACAATTTTACTGCCGTTTATCCCGGATACTCTGCGCTGCCAATAGGTACTCAACTTTCAAATCAGTTCAGATTGACCAATGAAGCAATCGCGGCATTTGCAAATGTCGATTACGAAATAGTTAATGATGTGACGCTAACTGGTGGCGTGCGTTACACGAATACAAAGCAGACTGTTCAGGGCTGCACGTTGGATGGTGGCAATGGCATCTTCGCAGGCGCAATCAACGGACTTTCGGCATTTGCGCGAGCAAATGCCGGTCTTCCGGCGGTACCAGACCCTATTTCTCCGGGTGGCTGTGTCACGTTGGACGATCTGGGCGCCAACCCAACCTTTTTACCCGGCGCCGTTCAAAAAAGTCAAAAGCAGAACAATGTCTCCTGGCGCGCGGGAGTGAACTATAAGATTTCGCCCGGCACGTTACTCTACGGCCTAGTCAGTCGTGGTTACAAAGCTGGGCAGTTCCCCGACCAGTTTGCTACCCTTTCATCACAAATTCGACCTGTAAGGCAGGAAAAACTTACATCTTACGAAATCGGCGCGAAGGGTTCGGCTTTTGATCGCCATTTGCAGTTCAGCCTTTCTGGTTTCTATTATGATTATCGCGACAAACAATTTTTCACGTACGTTCAAAGCTTGATTGTGTTGCCTACAGTGATCAATATTCCGAAGTCGAGCGTGAAAGGCTTTGATTTTGATTTTACGGCCCGCCCGGTGGATGGTTTGACTTTGCATGGTGCCGCCACCTATGTAAAAACCGAAGTTAATCAGTATGTTGGACTGAATTATCTTGGACTGCCGACTTACTACAGCGGATCCGAATTCAATCTTGCTCCACCCTTCTCTGCCAATTTTGATGCGGAATACGCTGCGCCTGTCGGCGACGGACTCGAAGGGTACATCGGGTCATCGGGAGTATATAATTCGCGGACATATGCTGATTTGGGCGAGCCCTCCGCGTTCCAAATCAAGCGCTATTTCGTATTGGATGCCCGCATAGGGCTGCGATCAGACAAGGGATGGTATGCAAGCGTTTGGGCGCGCAATCTGAATAATGAGCGATATTGGAGTAACGCGATTTCCTTTGGCGACGGCGTATCGCGGATAGCTGGACGCCCAAGGACGTTCGGAGTGACTATTGGCATGAGGACGCCATGATGCCGGCCAAGGTTTTTTTCATGAAGTCCGATGCTCATATCCGTAAGCGGCGCGCCTCGGGCGCGTCGCTTATGTCCGTGGTCTCGCTCGCTCCGGCCAGCCTGTTTGTTTTGACTTTCGCTCCATCACGTCGCCTCGCGAGACTTCTCTTCTCAGTCGAGAAACGTGGCAAGGCGGCTTTCATTTCTGCGGCGCGCATCGATTATATATGGCGAAAAAAGCCGTTTGGGGCCGTGGGACATGTTTAAGCCTGTTCATAAAATTGCAACAGCTGATTATGTGGTAGTCGGCGGCGGCAGCGCGGGTGCGGTAATCGCAAGCCGCCTGTCTGAAGATCCTGCCGTTCGGGTCGTGGTGCTGGAAGCCGGCGGAGACGGCCGCTCGCTGATGGTGCAGGTCCCCATCGGATATGTGAAACTGGTCGGCAACCCCCAAACGGACTGGTGCTACAGCCACGATCCCGACCTCACGATCAAGGATCGTCAACTGATCTGGCCGGCCGGCAAAATGCTCGGCGGCGGCAGTTCCATCAATGGCCAAGTCTATGTTCGGGGGACACGCAGGGATTTTGACGGCTGGGTTGAAGCAGGGGCTACTGGCTGGGGGTTCGACGATGTTCTGCCCTATTTCAGGAAGTCCGAAACATGGACCGGCATGCCAAGCCCATCCCGCGGCACAGAGGGACCGCTTACGGTTTCGCCCATGCGGCGGGGCTATCATCCCCTCACCGACAGGTTCATCAAAGCTTGCAACGAATTTGGCATACCAACGCTCGTCGATCCTGCCGGTGGTGACATGGAGGGCGTATTTTACGCTCAAGCGACCCAACGCCGCGGATGGCGGTGCAGTACGGAGAAAGCCTATCTGCGCCCCATCCGCCATCGCAAGAATCTGGAAATAATATCGCGGGCGAATGTAGAGCGTATTTCGTTTGAAGGCAGGCGCGCCAAATCCGTCGAGTTCACTACAGAACATGGCGCGGCGACGATTGAAGCAACCCGTGAGATTATCCTGAGCGCCGGTGCGATGGGTTCACCCGCCATCCTATTGCGATCAGGCGTCGGCCCGGCCGAGTATCTGCGCGAACTCGGCATCGATGTCGTGCACGATCTTCAGGGCGTGGGCGCCAATCTGCACGAGCATCCTGGCGTGGGACAGAATAAATTCGTCAATCGCCCGACGCTCAACAGTCGGCAGCGTCCGATCGACATGCTCGGATACTTTGCCCGTTTCGGTTGGAATCGGTCGGGGCCGCTTGCGGCGCCCGCCGTGCCGGCGATGGGCCTCGTGCGATCCAGTGAAGAACGGAATGAGCCGGACCTGCAAATCCATTTCATGCCGTTGGGCTTCGATCTGTCTCCCGAGGCGGAAACCTGGAGTTCGGGGGGTGGCGGCATACCCACGGATCAGATCGTGACCCTCTATGCCTCGCTATGTCGACCCAAAAGTCGGGGACATATCAGGCTGGATAAGGATCGAAAGGTCAAGATTTCTCATGCTTTGCTCGATGATCAGCGCGATGTCGATACGCTGATTGCAGGGTGCAGGTTCATTGATCGGCTGAGCAAGGTTCCCACCATGCAGGCGTTGATAACAGCGGCTCGCAATCCGAACCCTGTGCCCGAAACAGACGACCAGTGGACGGATTATATCAGGAGCACTGTTTCGCTTGGATATCATGCGGTCGGTACCTGTCGCATGGGTGCGGACGATCAGGCGGTAACCGATCCAGCTTTGCGGGTGAGAGGGGTGGATGGCCTGCGGGTCGCCGATGCCTCGATCATGCCTTCCATTACCAGCACGAACACCAACGCCGCGACGATCATGATCGGCGAGAAGGCTGCGGATCTCATCCGCGGAAGCCGATACGATGGTTCGAAGTAGCAAAATCGTCCGAGATATCAAATCCCTGTAGGAGTTT
Organism: Sphingobium sp. TKS; assembly: GCF_001563265.1. Classification (NCBI taxonomy): domain Bacteria; kingdom Pseudomonadati; phylum Pseudomonadota; class Alphaproteobacteria; order Sphingomonadales; family Sphingobiaceae; genus Sphingobium; species Sphingobium sp. TKS. Next base: position 104,410 of record NZ_CP005086.1, read on the forward strand.
GACGATGAACATCGCGCAGAATACGAATGCCGCCAAATGCCCTTTCGGTGCGAAGACAGTAGAACTCGACACGATGGAGGGGGTGAAGACTGCGCTCCGATCGAGAGCGGCGTTCGGTGACGCTGACGTCTCGAGCAACAATTACCTGGACCCGACCGAGGTGGGTACGATCAACTCGGAGGAGTTCTTGATCGGAATTCTGCCGATGATCAACGGGGACCCCCATCGCGCGCGGCGCGGACTTTTGAACGCGCTCGTGCGGCCCGACCAACTTGTCCGGTTTCGGGAGGATGTGGTGCTCCCCTCGGTCGACCGTTGGCTGGGCCGCGCGCTCGTGCGCGGGGAGGACGGCAGCTTCAGCTGCGATCTGGCACCGGTCGTCGAGAAGGTGTTCCTGGAATTTGCCGCAAAGATCATCGGCCTGCGAGACATCGAAAGCGTCGAGCGTATGGAGCGGTTGCAGGCGTGCGCCCTGCCGATCTTCGCGGGTATGAGTTCCGGCCATTTTCAAGATCGCGAGAGGATCATCCGGGAAGCAATTTCGGCGAAGGAAATCTTCCTCAGGGAATTTTATCGCCCTTCGTTCGAGGCGATGCGGGGTGATCTGGACCGGGTTGCGCGCGGTGAAATGGCAGAAGAGGATATTCCTCGCAACCTCCTGCAGATGGTAGCCACCGGCGCCAATGAAAATTACGCCGACGAAGATTTGGCGGTCAAGGAAGCTATTCTCTTCTTCGTTGCATCCACGGGAACTAGCGCCCAGGCGGTGCTCAACACGATTGCTGACCTGTCCAACTGGTTCACGGCTCATCCAAAAGACCGGGAACTGATCGACAGTATGGAATTTATGAGCAATGCGCTGCAGGAGACATTGCGGCTTAAAGGTCCGTTCGTACCCTATATCACACGAGTGGCATCGGACGAGATCCCGGGTCCGAACGGATGCCCGATAAATGCGGGCGACGAAATCCACGCCATGTTGCCAACTGCAGGACGAGACAAAACGGTGTTCGGCGAAGATGCCGACGTCTTCAATCCGCATCGCCCGAAGCCCGACGGCTATGACCGGTATGGCTTCTCCTTTGGCGCGGGCGCGCATCAATGCATGGGGCTGCGGGTCGTACTGGGGAATGACGGCAAAAGCGGAAGCCATATCCACCTGTTGCAAAGGCTGTTTCAGGCGGACGTTAAGCTGGATCCTCGCCAAACTCCACAGCTTCTGGCGATGCGCGGTGCGGACAATATCCCGACCTACATCAGCTTTCCTATAATTCTCAGCGATTGGAGTGCGGGCCGATGAGCCGTCACAGCATTGGTAAAACCGAAGATTTCGCTGCCGGTGAACTTACTAGGCTGGAAGTTGGAGGGAAAATCCTCTGTATCGCTCATCTGAACAGTGGCGATATCCTGGCAATAGATGACCGTTGTACCCACGAAGACGAATCCCTGAGCGAAGGCTTCCTCGATGGGGATTCAGTCGAATGCCCCGCGCATGGATCACGCTTTTGCCTCCGCAACGGCGTCGTGTCCGGACTGCCAGCAAGCGAGGACAGTATCGCGTACAAGATCATCGTCGAAGATGACGATGTTTTCGTGGAGTTATAGACGAGCTTCTGACGTTGCCGTTGGCGTGAATTTTCCCATTCACTGCTTGTTTTTTATGCATCTCGCGGCGGAGACCCGGCATTTGACTAAACAGAATATAGGGAGAGGATAATGGGGCAGTTGTCCGGACGGCGGGCGTTAATCCAGGCGCCGCCGACGGCATCGGACGCGCCATTGCAGAATTATTTGCGCAAGAAGGCGCGAAGGTTCTGGCTGTCGATTTGTCGGAATACAAACTCATGGCTGCGTTTGGAGCGTCCAGCGCCATCAGGGCGCTCAGGCAGGACGTCACCGCCGGTGATGCCGCCGATACGCTTGTGGGCACTATCCAGAGCGAATTGGACGGGCTCGATATCCTGGTCAACAATGCCGGAGTTCCTGGGGATCTGGGGCCCATCGAGGAAACCAGCGATGCAAGCTGGGCGAGAGTCTTTTCCGTCAATGTCGATGCGGTGTTTCGGATTAGTCGGGCATGCATTCCCCTTTTGCGGGAGAGCGCATATGGCAGGATCATCACCACGTCGTCGGTGAACGTAGATTTTGGCTTGCGGCGTTACGGCCCCTATGTGGCGTCCAAACACGCGGTATCCGGGCTCATGAAGGGGCTGCCGATCGAGCTTGGGCGGAACGGCATTACGGTCAATTGCATCAACCCCGCCAATGTCGTGACCGGAATGACTCGAAGCGGTTTTCCGGCCCCCAATACCGCCGAAGGGCGGGCCTATCTGGATGCCGCAACTGTCCTCAATCGATCTTGCCAGCAAGAAGAGGTGGTATCTGCCGCTGTATTTCTGGCGTCGGATGGCGGTGCTTATATCACTGGGCAGGCCATAGTGGTGGACGGCGGCATGACCTGCCGGCTTCCTTCCCTTTCGGAACGGGCCATACGCGAGATCCAGCGCGTCACGTAAGGCAATCCTTTGTGCATAGTGTTGTTGATCGCCGCCATCCGGCAGTTGGGTGGACATGCTGAAACGGGGTTGTGGCGATGAGGGGCGGCACGGCCCTGCCATTTCCAAAAAACTGAAGAGGCGAACGAGGATGCTGAATGAGAAGATCGCCGTCGTAACTGGTGCTGCGCAAGGGCTAGGCAAAGCCATTACCAGCCAATTGGTGGAAGGGGGCGCCGAAGTGATCTGCATCGACCGCGATCTTGCCGTAAACGACACGGCCGCATCGCTGGGCCCGAAAGCACACCCAATCGTAGCGGATATCGCCAACGTCGCGCAAATCGCGTCCCTGTTCGCGACCATCGACGAGCGCTGGGGCGGCGTCGATATTTTATGCAATAACGCCGCCATTTCTGGCCAACCCAAGAAACTTCACGAATATTCGCACATCGAATTCGATATGATTGTCGATACGAACCTGCGCTCGACGTTCCTGTTCATGAAACATGCCATTCCCATGATGCTCGATCGCGGTGGCGGCTCCATCGTGAATATTTCCTCGATCGCGGGTCTGGTCGGCAATCCGTCAGCCTCAATCTATTCGGCGACGAAATCAGGCATTATCGGCCTCACACGGACTGCTGCGCTGGAATATGGCGACGTGGGCATCCGTGTGAATGCCGTCTGTCCCGGCGGCATACTCACCCCGCTCAACGAACAGTATCTGGCGCAGGACGCATCCAATGCCCAGCAATGGATCGACAAACATGCGCTCAAGCGGTTTGCCGATGCCGATGAGGTTGCAAGACTCGTGATCTTTCTCGCCAGCAGTTCCGGATCCTTCATAACCGGTGCGGCCATCCCAGTGGATGGGGGGTTTACCGCGCAATGATCCAGGCGCAGGACAAGGATCGGGAAATATTCCAACGCGCATGGATCGTCAGCGACATCCAGAAGGCCATGCGCCACTGGATCGAGGTGCGTGGTATTGGACCTTTTTTCTTCTCCCCCAGGGTTCCTTCCCAGCGGGCTCTTTTTCTGGGACGGCCAGCGTCGTTCGAGATCAGTGCCGCTATCGCCCAGGCCGGCGATATCCAGATAGAGCTCATCCAGCAACATGTGGCCACATGCCCGCTGTTCGGGGATCAGGTATGTCCACCGCAAGGCGACTTGCATCATATCGGCGTCGCGGTCTCTGACCTGGACGCTATCGTCGAACAATATGCGGCACTGGATTTACCGCCCTTCTTCGAGGACCGGTTCGGCGAAACGCGATACATGTTCATCGATACGCGCGCCCAACACGGCTACCTGACGGAATTCATCCAGAGCACGCCCGCTTTCGACCGGACCCGCGCCATGATCCGGGATGCGGCCGATCGCTGGAACGGTGACGCACCGATACGCAGCTTCGCCCAAACTTGATCGAACAAACATGGGCAAACTGCGCGCTTTTCAGCACTTCGGTATATCGTGTCGCGCGTGGTGCCGCCGGCCGCGCGGGCACGCCACAACACTCATTTTCTGGCCGTCGGCACCTCGGTCAGATGGGGATCGCATCGCCCTCCACCAATTGCGTTCCCAGATAAACGGATAGATGCTCCAGACTTTCGAGCAAGCCGGCGTTGAAGTTTGCTATCAGTACGCTGGCCGCGCCAGGGTCGCCTACCGAATTGAAGTTAACCGTGCGCTCTACCAGTGTCGCGCTTTCATCACCCGTCGCGGCAATGATACCGCGAACGTCGCGAATGGGCCATGCCGTCTCGCCGACCAGCGTATATTCGAGGATATTTTCCTCATCGTCCACCTTGGTGACCTGTTCATCTGCATATGATCCATCCGAAAATCGCAGTCTTCGGATCGTGCGTATGTCGCCGGAAGGGCTATCCAACATCTCCGTAGCTTCAACGTGCGGCAGCCATGATCCATGAGCGTCGAAATCGCGAATAGCGTCCCACACGACAGATACGGGATAAAAAACGACATGGCGCGCGTAGGTTTGCTGCGGGATGATCTCGCAGGTCTCGTCTTTGTCCATATTTCATCTCCATTGTTATACGTAAATCTGTCGTGTCATAAAATTTGCGGAAGTTGCCTTGGCTTTATGGCGCTAAGAAGCGGCAGCCCATTGCCCGCCGCAGCAACCGGATTCGACGCTCGGCCTGGCCGGGGCCTGATTCTGCTTAGCAACCCACGTGTCGCATTGACAGCATTTTAGAACGGTGATAGCTGATCACTAAGTCAGTAAGCTCGGCAAGCTTCTACGGTCAAAACCATAGCCAGAAAAAAGGTGAGTTTGATGTCTTTCTCTTATACGGAATTGCCGGTGGGCGGCGTCGAGGTAAGTGTAGATCTGCGCGAGTCGACCTATGATGATGAGGTTGTCGAGCTGTTCCAGAAGCACGGATTTCTGCTTTTCCGGGATCAGAATCTGACGTTGGAGCAGCAACGCCGTATCATTGGAAAGCTGGGACCTATATTGGACGACTGGACGACCGTCGGCTATGTCTCGAATACGCGCGTTGACGGCATGCTGGGCGACATCGATGTGTCGTTCCATTCCGATTTCATCTATACAGAATCGCCGCTGCTCGGCATCTCGCTTCATGCCATAGACGTTCAGTATGAAGCTACCTGGACGAAATTTGCGAACGGTCTGGCGGCATTGAAGGCCCTTCCGGACGATTTGCGCCGCCGGATTGCCGAACTGGAAAGCGTCAACCTTTACGGCTATTCGTCGGAAGCGATCAACGGTCGCCAGCGACTGGAGGGATATCCCGAAGATGCCCCTGTTGCCAATCACCCCGTCATCGCGACCGATCCCATCACCAATTTGCCCGTTTTGTATGTCACGCAGCAGAACACGGCTGCCCTGAAGGGTGTTGAGGAAAGCGAGAGCGAAGAGCTTCTGGCTGAGCTTTATGGCTACCTCTATGCCCCATCCAATATCTACCAGCATCGCTGGCGCAACGGCGACATGGTGGTATGGTCCAATCATGCATTCCAGCATGCGCGTGGCGGCCTGACGCCGGGCGTCACCCGCACACTGCAGCGCGTGACGATAACTGAGTGCCAGGACAGCAATATGTATCGCCCGCCCGTGCCGGCCGATCGCCTTCCTCCCCAATTGCGAACGGCCTGACTAACATAGGCCCTGCCTGCGCTTCGCATCAAGATTAGTCGGGGGTGATCATTCGGATGCTGTTGCATCGGGAGATCGCCCCCGTCGTCTAATGACTAAATATAATAGAGATAAATGTTGGGGGGAGTTTTGACATGGCGCGTGCGCTTCAGGTTTCGACTATCATGTTTGCGGCCGTTTCGTGCTTACCGTCGGTATCGATCGAACAAGCCTCAGCACAGACCGGCACGGAAGAGCGCGCAGACAATATGCTGGGCGACATCGTGGTCACCGCGCGCAAACGGGCGGAAAATGCGCAGGACATTCCCATCTCCCTGACCGTGGCCAGTGGCGAAGATCTCGTCGCAAAATCGATAACGCAGTTTATCCAGTTACAGCAGATCACGCCCTCCCTACACATCATCCCAGCATCATTCGGCAATACATCCGTCATCCTCGCAAGCCGAGGCGTGGCGTATGTGGATATAAGACTGAACAACGATCCGGCAGTGGGCATTTATGTGGATGGCGTATATCTCCCCCGCGCCGTGGGCGTTAACGCCTCCGAACTACTGGATATAGCGCGGGTGGAAGTGCTGTCCGGCCCGCAGGGCACATTGTTCGGCAAAAACACATCAGGCGGCGCGATCAATTTCTTCACCCAAGCGCCTACGGATCGCCTGGAGGGAAGCGTCAAAGCCCGGATCGGAGCCTATGGCGATCGCGCGGCATCGGCTGTACTTAATCTCCCCGTCACGGATACGCTATCGTCACGAAGCGTGGCTTCTTTTTTCGGACGCGACGGCTACGGCCGCAATATGTTCGACGGCTCTCGTACGGACAAGGTCAACGGTCGGATGTTCCGAACGGCGTTGAGTTGGACCCCTGGAACGACGTTCCAGGCTACGCTACGGGCGGATTACAGCAGAACGCGGTCGACGCAGGGGGCCTATAAGGGTTTCAGCTTTCTACAGGCGCCAACTGTCGCAGGTGCCGGCACCGGCGGGCCGTTCCCTACGGTCGAAGCAGCGTTGGAGCGCAACGATATTCCAAACCTTGCGGCGTGGCTGGCGCTTTCGCCTGCGACCCGTGACGCGCTGCTGCTGGATGCAGACAGGGCATTGCGCACATTTTCCGCCGGCAACGCGCGCGACGGTAATTTTGACCAGGCGGCCAGGGAAGACATGAAGGCATGGGGTTTTTCGGCTACGATCGATTATGATTTGAACGACAAGATATCGGCAAAATCGATCACGGCGCTGCGGCGGTTCGACCGCAACGGCACATCGGATCTGGACGGCACTCCATATGCCATCCTTCAATATCCCTATCTGGCGGCGCACGATCGGCAATTTTCCCAGGAACTCCAGATTTCCGGCGATTTTCTGGACGGACGCCTAAAATCGATCCTCGGCCTCTATTATTCCAAGGAGAACGGGATGGAAACGTCGTGGCAAGAGAGTCTGCGGCGGATAGGTGGCAATAATGCCATAACGTTTCAAAACGCGCGCGTGGGCAACCGCAGCAAGGGCATTTTCACGCAACACACATTCCGCGTGCTGGATACATTGTCGGTCACGGGCGGCGTTCGGCTGAGCCGGGATGACCGGTCTCTGGATTCCAGCAACTATAACAACACAAATTGCCTTTCCCTTGGACGAAGCCTCGCATCTATCGGGGGTATTGCCAATTGCATAAGGCCGATGGACGTGTCGTTCACGCGCTGGAGCTATACCGGTAGCATCGAATATAAACCTGACAGAGACCTGCTATTCTATGCCACCACCCGCCGCAGCTATCGTTCGGGCGGATTGCAGGAGACCGCGGGCGCGACGACGGTCGCCGCAGCGGATGTAGCGTTCATTCCGTTCCGTCCCGAAGTCGTGACCGATTACGAAGTCGGCATGAAGTCGGAATGGTTTGATCGCCGCCTGCGGGTCAATGTCAGCGGCTATCACTCTATCATTGATGATTCCATCCGCAACCAGGCGCGGCCAGTGGTGGGCAGCACAAGCACGCCGATTTCCACGCAGAATGCTGCCGGCGTCAAGGTAAACGGCATTGAGTTCGAAGCGACCGTATTGCCGGTAAAAGGATTGGAAATCTCCACAAACGGTGCATATACCGACGCGAAATTTACGCGCTACCTCACGCCGACCGGTGTCGATCTGACCAACCTGCCTGTCTGGTTCACGCCGAAATGGCGGATAGGCGTGTCGGCGGCCTATACGCAGCCGATCACTATCGGGACAGTGTCAGCCAACATCGACTATTCATGGGAGGACAGGCAACTTGTATCTGAACCCAGCGCTTATTCACCGAGCCATGAGCAACTGAATGCGCGGATCGCCTTGGACCTTTCAAAATCGGGGACAACATTCGCCATTTTCGCGAAGAATATCACGAAGGAAAAATATGGGCCTGGCCCGATCGATCTATCAGGTGCTCTGGGTTTTGTCGCTTCAGGTCAGTATAATCCGCCCCGGACCTATGGAGCCGAGATCACCAAAACTTTCTGAAAATTTATGACCGGTCCAAGATGCAATTACGCTTGTGGGAAGAAAATGTTAACCCGCTAACGCTTTCGCCCGGTGTGCAAAGGTAACTGTGCGATGGCTAAGGGACGACCAATCAATCACTGGCAACCGCAGGTCGCGCTGTTCATTCTCTGCCTCGTATATACGTTCAACTATATAGATAGACAGCTTGTATCGCTGCTGGCTGAACCCATTAAGCGGGATATCGGCATGACAGACACACAGCTCGGGCTGCTGTCCGGTTTTGCGTTCGCTGCCGTCTATGCGTTGGCCGGTTTGCCATTGGCCTGGTACGCGGATCGCGCCGACAGGGTGAGGATCGTCGCCTTTTCCTGTGCCTTGTGGAGCATCAGCACCGGTCTTTGCGGTGCGGCCAACAGCTTCGTGCATATGGCGATAGCCAGAGTGGGGGTCGGCATAGGCGAAGCGGGCGGCGTGCCGCCATCCTATTCCATCATTTCGGATTATTACAAAGCGAGGCATCGCGGAATCGCGATCGGCATATACTCGTTGGGCGTCCCGTTCGGCGCGGCGGTAGGCGTTGCAGTCGGCGGGTGGTTGACCGTGCAATATGGCTGGCGCGTGACATTTTTCTCTATTGGCGGGTTCGGCGTATTTCTGTCGCTTTGCCTGTTGATATTCGTGGCCGAGCCCAAGCGCGGCGCTCTCGACCATGAAGCCAAGCTGAACGAAGAACCTCACGCCGCGCTGCAGACGATGCGCGCCCTCATCGGGAACAGGACCTTTGTGTCGCTGATGATATCCTGCGCGCTCTGCAGTTTTGCATTTTCCGGTTTTGCGAGCTGGGTCCCAGCGATGCTGATGCGCTCAAAGGGCATGCTCATGGGCGAAGTGGCATCCTATTACAGCCTTGTCGTGGGTGGATCGATCGCCTTCGGTGCGCTGTCAGGGGGATATCTGAACAGCCGGTTCAGCCGGAATCCCGTCATATCGGTCATGATCCCGGCCTTGCTCATGGTGATTGCCATCCCCTGCCTCGTCACCGGCAGCCTTCTGGATAGCTGGACGATCGGCCTGTTCTTTCTGGCGATCCCCCTGATACCGAATATGATGTTCTATACGCCCGCCATGGCGATCATCCAGAATTCCGTAGGGGCACATCAGCGGGCGCTCGCTGCCGCCGTCCCGACACTGATCACGAATTTGATAGGGACCGGCCTCGCCCCACCCTTTGTCGGCATGGTAAGCGACTGGGCAACGCCGCGTTACGGCACCAAAGGCATCGAAATCGCCATTATCAGCCTGTCTCCCTTCTTCCTGGTTGCTGGGCTGTCGATTCTGTTCGTTGTCTATTGCATCCGCCGCGACGCGGTGCAGGCCGAACCGGCATAGGCCGTTCGCTGGATAGCCCGATGACACATATTTTTTGCGCCCCATCCTCGTGGACACCGGCTATCAGGCCGGTACGGGCAAAGCCGTACGATAGACCACCGGGCGCAGGGCGAAGCTGGTCGTCAGCTGCGACACCCCTTTGATCCGGGTGAGCTTGTGGCGCAGGAAATCCTCGAACTCACCGAGCGAACCGACGAGAACGCGCAACTGATAATCGGCCTCGCCCGTCATCAAGTAGCATTCCATGACCTCCGGAAAAGCCGCAATCGCCGCTTCGAACAGTGCCAGATGGCTGTCGTCTTGCTGGTCCAGGCGGATGCGGACGAAGGCATTGACCGACAAACCAACCGCTTCCGGCTTCACCAGCGTCACATAGCCTGCGATGATGCCGTTCTCTTCCAGCAAACGCACCCGGCGAAGGCACCCGGCGAAGGCACGGACTGGGAGAAAGCCCCACGTCTTCCGAAAGCTGTTGATTGGTGATGCGGCCGTCTCCCTGGAGCCGGTCTAGAATTTTGCGATCAATCTCATCTAGGGGATTTTGTGGCATTATATTCTTACATTCCTGGATTATCATCAAACATATGCCAAGATACTAAGTTATAGAAGCAATATTCGCAAGGATTTGCACAACTTACGGCGCTATAAAATGTGACCTGCTTATTGGAGGCACGTTATGACCATCGCGACATCGGATACCCGGCAGGCGGATATCCACGCGCTCGAAGCGCTGGACACTCGGCTGCGCTGGCTGTCATCTTGGACGGTGCACAACGCCAATCATGTGCGCATGAAGCGCGACGGAATGAAGGTCGGTGGGCATCAGGCCAGTTGCGCATCCATGACGACTATCATGTCTGCGCTCTATTTCAGCGTGCTACGCCCGCAAGACAAGGTTGCGGTCAAGCCGCATGCCGGTCCGCTGCTGCACGCCATTCACTACTTGTTGGGCAATCAGAGCCTGGACCAATTGCAGCGATTTCGCGGCCTGGGCGGCATGCAAAGCTATCCGTCGCGCACCAAGGATCAAATTCCGGTCGATTTCTCGACCGGGTCGGTCGGCTTGGGGGTCGCCATCACCGCATTCGCCAGTCTGGTGCAGGATTATCTGATCGCGCACGCCCAGATGCCCGCCGAAGATGCGGGCCGCATGATCGCGCTGATGGGCGACGCGGAACTGGACGAGGGCAATATCTATGAATGCCTGATCGAGAGTTACAAGCATGACATCCGCAATTGCTGGTGGATCGTCGACTATAATCGCCAGTCTCTGGATCACACCACCGCGGACCGTATGTTCCGACGTTTCGACGATATCTTCGAAACCTGCGGCTGGCGCGTCCTGACACTCAAGTTCGGCAAGTTGCAGCGCGCCGCGTTCAAGAAGCCGGGTGGCAAGAGCCTGGAAGAATGGATCGATGGTTGCCCCAATGCCGATTATGCGGTGCTGACCTATCAGGGCGGCGCAGCTTGGCGTGCGCGGCTGATCGCCGACATCGGCGACAAGGTCAATGTCCGCAAGCTGCTGGACGGCTATGACGACCCGGCGCTGGCGGCGCTGATGACCAATCTGGGCGGTCATTGTGTTGAGACGCTGCTGGAGGCGTTCGCCGCCGCCGACGACGAAACTCCAACGATGTTCATCGCCTATACGATCAAGGGGTTCGGCCTGCCGCTGGCGGGGCACAAGGACAATCATTCGGGCATGATGAACCCGCCCCAGATCGCCGTACTGCGCGCCAACCTGAACATCGCCGAGGGGCAGGAATGGGAGCCCTATGGCGGGCTGGGCGACAATGTCGCGGCGGAGTTGAAGGCCTTCGTCGGCCGCAGCGCCTTTGCCGCGACCCCACCCGAGCATCAAGCCGAAGCCGTGCCGGTCCCGGCGCGCCTGCCCGTGCCCGAGGGTGAGGAACAGTCGACCCAGTCCGCCTTCGGCCGCATCCTGATGGACCTTGCCAAGGCCGGCGATCCGCTGGGCGACCGCATTGTCACGACCGCGCCTGACGTCACCCAGACCACCAATCTCGGCGGTTTCGTCAACCGGCGCGGCCTGTTCCGCCGCAGCGAATTGAAGGACGTGTTCCACGCCGCCAAGATACCCTCGGCCCAGAAATGGTCGGGCCATGCGGCGGGGCAGCATATCGAGCTGGGCATAGCGGAGAATAATTTCTTCCTGATGCTGGCGGCGCTGGGTCTGTCCGCCCCGCAGTTCGGCACGCGACTGCTGCCGATTGGCACCGTCTATGATCCGTTCATTGCGCGCGGCCTCGATGCGCTCAACTATGGCTGTTACCAGGATGCCCGTTTCCTGCTGGTCGGCACGCCGTCTGGCTTGACGCTGGGCGCGGAGGGCGGCGCGCACCAGTCGATCAACACGCCGCTGATCGGCATGGGCCAGCCCGATCTCGACTATTTCGAGCTCGCCTTTGCCGACGAGGTCGCGCTGATGATGCGCCACGCCTTCGAGCATATGCAGAAACCCGACGGCAGCTCGGTCTATCTGCGCCTCAGCACCCGCTCGATCCCGCAAGTCGCGCGGACCGGCGGGGAGTGGGAAACCGATGCGCTCAAGGGCGGCTATTGGCTGCGCCAACCCGCGCCCGGCTCCGAAGCCGCCATCATCTTCACCGGCGCGATCGCTCCGGAGGCTCTCGCCGCCTGGGACATCCTTTCGGAAGACATGCCGGGCCTGGGCCTGCTCAACGTGACGTCGCCCGATCTGCTGCATCGCGGCTGGTCGGCGCGGCGAGCGGCGCGCTGGACAGACAAGAGTGTGGCGCCGAGCCATGTCGAGCAGTTGCTCTCTGCCCTGGCACCCGGCGCCGGCCTCATCACGGTGATCGACGGATCGCCCGGCGCCCTGTCCTGGCTGGGCGGCGTCAAGGGGATGCGCGTCAGCCCGCTGGGCATCGACCGCTTCGGTCAGACCGGCGACCTGCCCGATCTTTACCGGACCTACAGGCTGGACGCCGACGCGATCGTCGAAGCGGCCGCCGAACTCTTCCTGGAGGCATGACATGGCGATTGAACTGACGATGCCGGCGCTGTCGCCAACGATGGAAAAGGGCACTCTGGCCAAATGGCTGGTGAAGGTCGGCGACACGATCAAGCCGGGCGACCTGATCGCCGAGATCGAGACCGACAAGGCGACGATGGAATTGGCGGCCATCGACGAGGGCACGATCGCATCGCTTGCGATCCCTGAAGGCAGTCAGGACGTGCCGGTGGGTACGGTAATCGCGACGGTCGCAGAGGCCGGGGAGAAGGTCGATGCGCGCGCGCTGGAAACGGTGTCGGCCGCCCCCGTTCAGGAGAGGGCATCGCTCGCGCCGCCCGCCGCCGTGCCCCCTGCCCCCGTGGCCGATCCGGCGCCAGCGCCCAGAACCCCTGCGCCGGACAATGGCACGATCAACGCTACGCCGCTGGCGAAGCGGATCGCGACCGTGCGCGGCCTGTCGCTACTCGGCATCGCAGGCTCCGGTGCGCGGGGCCGCATCGTCAAGGCGGATCTGGGCCTCCCGTCCCTGCTCGCCCCGGCCATGGCCGTGCCCGCCATCGCTCCCGCAGCCATTGCCGCGCCGGTCTATGATCCGCCGGCAGGCGTTCCGGTGAATACGGTCAAGCTCACCACCATGCGCAAGACAATCGCGCGGCGCCTGACCGAGTCCAAGCAGAATGTCCCGCATTTCTATCTGACGGCCCGCTGCAATATCGATGCGTTCAACCGCCTGCGCGGCGAACTGAATGCGGGTCTCGACGCGCGTGGGATCAAGCTGTCAGTCAACGACCTGCTGATCAAGGCGATGGCGCTCGCCATGACGGCGGTGCCCGACGTCAACGTCCAGTTCGGCGGAGAGGTGCTGCACCGCTTCGCGCGCGTGGACATAGCCATGGCCGTGGCAATCGAGGGCGGGCTGGTGACCCCGGTGATCCGTGACGCCGGCGCCCTGTCCCTCTCCGCGATCGCCCAGGCGAGCAAAGCGCTGGCGATCAAGGCCCGCGACGGCAAGCTGGCGCCCGAAGACTATCAGGGCGGCACCGCCTCCATCTCCAACCTGGGCATGCTCGGCATCGACGAGATGTTCCCGGTCATCAATCTCCCGCAGGCCCTGATACTGGGCGTCGCGGCTGGGGTCGAGCAACCGTGGAAGGTCGATGGCGGCATCGCCCTGGCGACGATCATGGCCGCGACCGCCAGCTTCGATCACCGCGCGATCGACGGTGCCACGGCGGCGCAGTTCATGGCGGCGCTGCGCGACCTTATCGAACACCCCCTACAGATCGTGAGCTGACCCGCATCATGGCCGACATCTATGATCTTATCATCCTGGGCTCAGGCCCCGGCGGCTATGTCGGGGCAATCCGCGCGGCGCAGCTGGGCCTGAAAGTCGCGATCGTTGAGCGCGGCTGGGCGGCATTTGCCTCAACTGGGGCTGCATCCCAACCAAGGCGCTGCTGCGTTCCTCGGAAATCTATCACTACATCACCCATGCGGAGGCTTATGGCCTGTCAGCGCCCAAGCCCGCATACGACCTCGAAAAGGTCGTGCAGCGATCGCGCAAGGTCGCCGATCAGCTAAACCGCGGCGTCAAGGGCCTGATGAAGAAGCACAAGATCACGGTCGTCGAGGGCGCCGGCAAGCTAACCGGCAAGGGCAAGCTCGAAGTCACCCAAGGCGACCAGAAGACGGTTCTTGAAGGCAAGAAGATCATCGTCGCCACTGGCGCCCGCGCCCGCGACCTGCCTTTCGCGCCGGCCGGCGGCAAGAAGATCTGGACCTACCGCACCGCCATGACCCCGCCGGAAATGCCGACCAACCTGCTGGTCATCGGCTCGGGCGCGATCGGCCTTGAATTCGCCAGCTTCTACGGCGACATGGGCGCGAAGATCACAATCGTCGAAATGCTCGACCGCCTGCTCCCTGGCGAGGACGCGGAAATCAGCGTCTTCATGGAGAAACAGCTGAAAAAATGTGGCATGGACATCCGCACCTCCACCGGCCTGCAGAAGCTGGAGGCGACAAGGGTGTGAAGGCGGAGATCAAGGCGAAGGACGGCACCTTCACCACGGAGGAGTTCAGCCACGCTGTCGTCGCTATCGGCATCGTCCCCAATACCGAGAATATCGGGCTTGAGGAACTGGGCGTGAAGACCGATCGCGGCCACATCGTCACGGACGGCTATGGCAGGACTAATGTCGAGGGCATCTATGCGTTCGGTGACGTCACTGGCGCTCCCTGGCTGGCGCATAAGGCGATGCACGAAGCGGTGATCTGCGTCGAGGCGATCGCCGGCCAGCATCCGCACGAGATGGACGTGCTGAACATTCCGGGCTGCACCTATTCCCGTCCGCAGGTAGCCTCCGTCGGCCTGTCCGAAGCCAAGGCCAAGGCAGCCGGATACAAGGTCAAAGTCGGCAAATTCCCCTTCATCGGCAACGGCAAGGCGATTGCGCTCGGCGAGGCCGAGGGCTTCGTCAAGACCGTGTTCGACGAAGCCACCGGCGAGCTTCTGGGAGCGCACATGATTGGCGCGGAAGTGACCGAGATGATCCAGGGCTATGTCGTCGGCAAGACGCTGGTGACGACTGAGGTCGAACTGATGGGCACGGTATTCCCGCACCCGACCATTTCCGAGGTCATGCATGAAGGCGTGCTGAGCGCCTATGGCCGCGCACTGCATATCTGAAACGAGCTGGACCATGCCACGACCCGGTTCGGCAAACACCTAAGGTGACATAATGGATGAACTGTCCGGAACAGAGATCATCATCCGCACCTTGATCGATCTGGACGTCGATACCGTGTTCGGCTATCCCGGTGGCGCGGTCCTCCCCATCTATGACCTGCTTTTCTCAGATGGTCGGATACGACATATCCAGGTCCGACACGAAGTCGCAGCCGCCCACGCGGCTGAAGGCTATGCACGATCCACGGGAAGGCCAGGTGTCGTGCTCGTCACTTCCGGCCCCGGAGTGACGAATTTGGTCACGCCGTTCACCGACGCCATGATGGACTCCATTCCCGTCATCGTGCTGAGCGGCCAAGTGCCCACACATCTCATCGGCACTGACGCCTTTCAGGAATGCGATACGGTCGGCATCACGCGGCACTGCACGAAGCATAATTATCTCGTGAAACATGGGAGTCGGCTGGCCCAGACGATCCACGACGCCTTTCGCGTCGCGACGCTGGGGCGACCGGGGCCGGTTCTGATCGAAATTCCCAAGGATGTGCAGGTCGCGCTCGCTCCCTATGATTCAGGGACCGTACGGCAGCTTACTCACTGCTCCAGACCTGTCGCCTCAACGAGGTCGAGCCCAGGCCTGGCTCGCCGATGTCCTCGCCCGCATCGCCGACCATCCTATCAACCAAATCGACGCCCTGTTGCCGTGGAATTGGTGCGCAATTCAGCGCGCAATCGCAGCCTGATCGAACCACGCCGCGGCCTTCAGCGTATGCTTGCCCTTCGAGTGGGGCAGACTCTACATCAAATCGAGGGATGCAGCGGGGGGCAGGTCAGGAATGATCTGGCTGGAAGTTTAGTTTTAGCCCGGCAACGGGCCAGGGATCGAACACGCCTAGCGCACCCCGTTCACCGAGAGTGACGTAAAGCGACCGCATGTCTGGGCCACCAAAGCATGCATTAGTCGTCAACATGTCGCCCGTGGGAACATGCAGAACAGTCGTTCCATCTGGACTGAAGACGGTCAATCCCCCATTGAGGATCGTACCCACGATAATATTGCCAGCAGAGTCCACAACAAGCGAATCGGCGACAGCGATGTTCAGAGTCGTCCCGAGCGGCAACGTGCCCAAGCACCGCCGGCTTCCCACCTCTCCAGGGCCGATTAGCTCGAACGCCCACAATCGGGCTGTGGTCGATTCTGCTACATAGAGGGTCTTACCATCAGGGCTCAGGCCGACACCATTAGCGCCCAAGAGCGGATGCACAATCTCTCGGATCATCTTGCCATCAGGCGACGCATAATAAAGCGATCCTGGAGGACAGTGAATGACAATATTTAGTATACCGACGATGTCCTTATCGCCATTCGACACTCCGACGTCACGGATGTCGCGGATATGCGAGCCGAAATCTGTAAAGTAGAAATTTCCGTGTTCATCAAATACGATATCGTTGGGGGCCATAAGCCGCCGGCCATCGCAGTGGTCGTAAAGCGTATGAGGCTGCCCCCCTTCTAAAACGCGCTGAATTCTGCCACCGATACGGGCGCTACCGTCCTGAATACCAGACTTCCCATACCAAGCGCCATTGTTGCAGATGTACATCGCGCCATCGCTTCCTAGCGCGGCTCCGTTGGCTCCGCCCTCGACGTCGGCATAGTTTGTCTTCCGACCGCCTAAACTTATCCGCACGATTCCGGCAGCATGGGTTTCGCACACCGCTATGTCTCCGCCCGGAAGGACCACGGGCCCCTCTGCGAAGCTTAGTCCATCGGCAATAATTCGCAATGGAGGTAGAGCATGGTGCACGGTAACTCTCCTATATTCTATCTATTGTATTAGCATTTCTCGCGAAAAGATATTCCCGAGACAACTCGGCACAGACTACGATCCGAGCGACCATCGCTGATCAAAGAGTCAGCAGCATGACTGTTTGGATAGGGCGTGAAAAATAAATGTCAACGTCTCACGCCGCTGAGGAACTTCATCGATTTGAAATTTCGGAGCACGCAGTTTGGCCCACCGTGCGACGTCTGGGGCTACATGGCAGCGATCAGTTCGAGGGATGCCTGAAGGTGCAGAAGCTACCTGCGAAGAGACCATGATCAGCTGTACAAGGGATGTTGGCTCCCTTCGCCCCGACAACCCCCAAAGCAGAGCCGGGCCGCGCAAATTCTGGTCTGAGCACGTGACCGTTCACCGACGCGCAGACGTTCTCGGATCAGGTCGAGCCCAACCGCATATGGCCGACGCAAGCGGAATTTATGCACTTGACGCGCTACGATCCGACTGTGTACTGATCACTCAAACAATAACGGCGTGGCGTGTGTGAGCGTTCAG
This sequence comes from Sphingobium sp. TKS, assembly GCF_001563265.1. NCBI lineage: Bacteria > Pseudomonadati > Pseudomonadota > Alphaproteobacteria > Sphingomonadales > Sphingobiaceae > Sphingobium > Sphingobium sp. TKS. The sequence continues at coordinate 121,945 of NZ_CP005086.1, forward strand.
TCGATGCCCGCAAGCGATGTGCAAATCGCGCTGCACGCGAATTAACTGGGGAGAGGGTAAATGAACAGCTTCACTGCTAAATCTTGGGCAGCGCCCGCGTTCAGCGCGATGGCGGCGTCTCTGCTTTGTGGGACAAGCGCGCTCGCTCAGGTGACAGATTCCAAGCCGGTCGGCGCATCAAATTTTGACGCAGCCGCGCAGCGAGATGAAGGCGGCGGATTGACCGAAATCATCGTTACCGCACAACATCGCATCGAAAGGCGCCAGGATGTTCCCGTCTCGGTACAAGTTATCGAAGGCGGCGACCTTGCTCAGCACAATCTGACTTCGCTTGGAACGGTGAGTCTCAAAGTGCCATCCGTTCAAGTTGGGTTCGGGAGTTCGCGCGGCGCAAATCTCTACATTCGCGGAATCGGATCGGGATCCAATCAGTCTTTTGATCAGTCTGTCGGTATTTATACTGACGACGTCTATCATGGGCGCTCGCGGACATCTGCGGGTACGTTCCTGGACTTGGAACGGATGGAAATTCTCAAAGGTCCGCAATCGACCTTTTTTGGAAATAACTCGATCGCCGGCGCATTTAATATCGTGACAAAAAAGCCAGACGACGTCTTCGGCGGATGGGCAAGAGCTCTAATTTCTCCCAACGGAGACAGCGGCGGCCAATTCGCTTTGGAGGGTGCTGTCAATAGTCGGATCACCGACACTCTTAATGTTCGAGTTGCAGGTACTTTTAATGGCCAGCGGGGCTGGCTTGAAAATATAGTCACCGGGAAGTTTGTACCACGGGAGCGGAATGCGGCGGGACGGCTGACGCTTGCTTTCGCTCCGTCCGACTTGTTCGATGCGACTTTGAAGCTGGAAGTCAGCAACAGCAAATCAACCGGCGGTCTTATTTCTCAGACTGATAATTGCCCGCCACCGGCACCGTTTACTCCAAGAGGATTCTGCGCGATTTCTCTTTCTCTTGGCCTTCCAAATATAGACACCAATAAGTATAGTGTAAATGATGGCGGGTATGGTGAGTTTAATAATAAGGAGGCCGTGTTAAATATAAATTATCACATTGGCGATCATGTTTTGACGGCTGTGACGGCCTATTACAAATCAAAATACTACCTGCAGTATGATGGTGATGGAACTCCGGTTCATCTTCTTAACCTACAAAATCCTGAGGTATACGACCAATTCAGTCAGGAAATTCGGCTGACGTCACCGGATGGCAATTCACTTGAATATATTGTGGGGGCATACTTTCAGTCTGACCAGTTATTTTATGAGACGGATTTGAATTTTGGCAACCTGTCTTCGACGATCACCTCCAGTCCCGCCTTAGCGGCTTTGGTCCCTTTCTTGCCGATTGGCCAGGTCTCCAAATCAACTCAGAATGAGCGAATCTTGTCTGCGTTTGGATCTCTCACCTGGAAGGTGACGGATAAACTGCGATTGACAGGCGGCGGGCGCATCAGCCACGTTCGGAAGTCCTTCGTTTGGGACGAATTTTACGCAGCAGCTCCTGTTCCATTCGGAGTATTTACACCGCTTCCCGCGAATCTAAATTCCCTGCCGAGCATCTTAGGAATTGGAAGTGTTGGTTCGGTGAATCTGAGCCGCAGCGACAATGCGTTTATGCCTTCAGCAAAGCTTCAATACCATTTTTCCAGAGACGTCATGGCATATGCATCCTATTCTCGAGGCTTCAAGGCCGGCGGTTTCAATGGGGCGGATAACACGGCGATCGCGGCGAATTTCCCCTTCAATCCGGAACACGTAAACTCGTACGAAGTTGGCCTCAAAAGCGAGCTGTTCGATCGCCACGTGCTTTTCAACCTTGCGGCGTTCAGATCTGATTATTCCGACTTGCAGGTTTCAATAAATCAGTTTCTGCCTAATGGCGTAGGGTTTACAATTGTCAGAAATGCCGCGCGATCACGGAGTCAGGGTGTAGAGCTTGAGAGCAAATTCATCGTATCTCCCTGGCTGAGTCTTGAGGTGGCGGGAAGCTATCTAGACACGAAGTATGTGAGCTATCCCAATGCATCTCCAACCGACCTTCAAAAGTTCAACGGTCTGACCTTTCAGGATTTGTCGGGTCACAGGACGCCATTTGCGCCAAAGTGGAGTGGGTCTGCCACGGCCCTGTTTACCGCACCTTTGCCGGGTGGGTACAAGGCGATCACGGAAGTTGAAGGACTTTTCGCCACGGGCTATGATACCCGGGGAAATGACGATCCGTTGCTTCGTGAAGATGGCTATGTGCGACTCGACGCGCGCTTGGGGTTTGAGGACGCATCTGGAAAATGGGCATTCGATATTATCGGAAAGAATCTTACCAATGCCCAGATCATAACTTTTGCCGCGCAATATCCCAGTTCTCTGGGGAGTCGCTCAGCTTCCAAGCAACAGCCCCGCAATGTTGCCTTCCAGGTCCGCTACAAATGGTGATGGACTAATAGATCAAGCGCCTGTCCTAATGGATGCATGTGGTTGCATTGGGAAATCTGATCCCGCTCGCCCGGATCTTGGCATGCCATGACGGGGGCGAGCGATTATATCGTGATGCACTGGAGGTGGAAAGTGGAAGAGCTTTGTTTTGACCGACAGGTCGTGATTGTAACGGGTGCGGGTGGGGCCCTCGGCGCAGGTTACGCAAAGTTTCTAGCTGAAAGAGGTGCGCTTGTCGTTGTCAATGGACGAACGTCAGGGACCGTCGATGCGACCGTTAGCGACATCATCGCTAATGGAGGTACCGCAGTTCCGGATTGTAATGACGTCGCGGTCGAAGCCGATCTGATAGTGCGATCGGCGCTTGACGCGTTTGGGCGGCTAGACGTCGTTATAAACAATGCGGCAGTTTGGAATGATGCACCTCTTTATGGCGATAGGTTCGATGAGTTCACCAAGGCCATGGACATAAATCTCAATGGCACGCTGAATTTGACAAGAGCTGCGTGGCCGGAATTGGCCAAGACTGGCGGACGCTTGGTACAGACATCCTCGGCAGCCGTTTTTGGAGTCAATCATCCGTCCTACGGAATCTCAAAGGCTGGCGTGTTCGGAAGTGTCTATGGGTTGAAGTCTGCAGCCGAGGCGGCAGGCATCAAGATCAATGGTGTACTGCCTATCGCGTATAGCGAAATGTTGGAGACCACAGTGCCAGAAGGGGAAAGCAAGGAAGCATTGAGAAGGATGCTTCCTTCTCAACTCGCCGCTTTTGTCGCGCTTTTGTGCCATGATGCTGTGCCATTCAATGGAATGTGCTTCGATGCGGGAGGACGGCACGCCTGCCGTGTCCTCTATGCGCACAATCCCGGTGCGTATGGCGATACGCCCGAGGACTTTTTGAAGATGGCCGGGCAATTGAGTGCCACGGAAGTCCTGATTCACTCCCCCGATGCCCATGCCTTTTCTGCATGGAAAATAGCCAAACTAAGGTAGGCGCTTATGATGCCATAATTGCTATTTCATCCAGATTAATAAGCATATGGCGGTGTAATAGTGAACGACTTTCAAAAGATTAGAGTGGTATTTGGTGCCTTCGTAACAACGTCGGCCAGTGCGATAGCCGTTATGTCGTATAGCTTCGCAGCGATGGCGCCAGACATTCAGAGAGAATTCGGGTGGGGTCGTGGATATGCGTCGTTAGCTATCACAATGCTCTCTTTCGGGACGTTTATTGCATGTACGGGGGGGGGTAAGGTTGCCGACAAATTCGGAACTATGATCGTCTCGATCGTCAGTGCAATACTATGCGGCCTCGTGGTTACAGGGATGCCGTGGATCATAAACTCCATATTTACATTCTGCATATGCTACGCATTTATCGGTATTTTGGGCGTTGGGATGCTACCTGTAACTCTGTTAAGGCCAATTGGCCGCTTGTTTAACACACGCAGAGGCTTGGCGACTGGGGCGGTTTTGAGCGGGACGGGGGTGTCGGCAATCTTCATTCCATTCATGACAAATGCGCTCGTTGAGAGGGGCGGTTGGCATCTCGCGTATATCGGCCTTTCCCTCTTGATATTCTGTAATATTCCTGTCCTTTGGCTTTCCTTGCGCCATTACGCTAGAGAAGAACGTCTGGTTTTGCATCATGTCGCTCTGTCGCAGTGGGGTTGTGTAACCCAAGGCCTTACTCTTAAGGAAGCTCGGAGAACGGCAACGCTCTGGAAACTCACCGCCGTTGCACTACTTGCAGGTACCTGCTTTGCCGGTATTGTCGTACACCTAATGCTCGCATATCGTGACATGGGGGCGTCGCCAGCGCATGCATCGACACTTCTCGCGGTTATCGGGTTTTCTGCGATCGTTGGCAGACTGTTCACTGGAATGTTGCTAGACCGGATTAACGGTCCAAAGCTCGGCTTCCTTGTGTTGTTAATGGCGAGTGGGGGATTTGCAGTCACTCTTGCATTCGGGTTGGATGGCGCATTCTTAGGTGCTGTGCTAATCGGACTTGGATACGGATCCGAGTATGACATAATCGCCTATTTCGTTGGCCGGTATTTTGGCGTATTGGAATTTGGCGCTATATATGGCTGGTTGTATGGATTTCTTGCTCTAGGAAATTCTATCGGCCCGTTGTTAGTAGGTATGTCATATGATTACGGTGGTAATTATTATTTCGCACTCGGCGTAGCTACGAGTTTAATCTGCATAGCTGCAGGGGTTACGTTAGCTCTAGGCGAGTATCGTTATGCCGTGTCTGAGCCGTCGTAATAATCCGAGATACCAGTACCGTTCTGTTATTGAAGATTTGGGCATATGTTTTCTTGGGGTCAGGACCCATTGATATGAGCGGTTCGATGTGATTCAGGCTCCGTGAGGAGGCTGGTGGACTTGCAACGGATTTGTGCCGGTGAACCGCCCCGGGTTTGCCGGAGGCCATTTGGTTTAAGTTACGCAGCCATGGAGACATCGTCCAGCATGGCGTAATATTGTGCTTCGGCTTCAGCGGGCGGGATGTTGCCGATGGGTTCGAGCAGGCGGCGGTTGTTAAACCAGTCCACCCATTCGAGCGTGGCAAATTCCACGGCCTCAAAGGATCGCCATGACCCTCGCCGGTGGATCACCTCAGCCTTGTAGAGGCCGTTGATCGTCTCCGCCAAAGCGTTGTCATAGCTATCGCCGACGCTGCCGACAGACGGTTCGATGCCTGCCTCCGCGAGGCGCTCCGAATATCGGATGGAGACATATTGGGCGGACTCAACCGGTCGTCGCAACACGCTGCTTTTCGATCTGAGCGAGGCATTGGTCAAGCGCCTCCGCGGGTGTTTTCCAGCCCAACGTTTTACGGGGCCTGCTGTTGAGCGCAGCAGCCACAGCAGCAAGCGCCTCGGGATGATGGGCGCTGAGATCGGTACCTTTCGGAAAGTACTGGCGTAGGAGGCCATTGGTATTTTCGTTGGTGCCCCGCTGCCACGGGCTTTGCGGGTTGCAGAAGTAGACCTGTAATCGCCCTCGTGATCCAGCACCATCCGCACAGCCCGTTCGCGCACCTCAGGCGAAAATTTGTTCGTCGTCTTGCTCATCTCGGCTCCACTTACTCAGAAGTTGGAGCCTCCGGCAAACCCGGGGCGGTTCACTGCGAACGGTGCACAAAATTAGCGGTTACCGGTCTTCTGACAAGAACGGCAAATGGCTGACCATGTCGGACGCGGCCGCCAAACTCGGGGTCTCGCACGTTAAAATTCGACGCTTCATCAGGGATGGCATATTGCCCGCCGAGCAGGTCATGCGTTGCGCGCCCTATCAGATCCGCGCCAGCGACCTCGAAGACGAACGGATCAAGGTTGAACTGGCGCGCAAAATCCCGTGTCGCGATAAAGATGACAGACAAAAATCGCTGTTTTCCGCCATTTGAAAAGGGGGTGCATAATGAATCAGCCTTCGTGATCGGCCGCAAGAACTGGATCTTTGCCGGATCGAAGGCTGGCGGCGAACGGGCTGCGGCCATCTATTCCGTCATCGAGACCGCCAAGCTCAACGGCATCGAACCGCAGGCCTACATCGCCGATGTCATCGAGAAGATCGCTGGCGACTGGCCCGCTACTCGTTGGGACGAACTCATGCCGTGGAACTGGCATCCGAGCGAGCAAGACGTCGCCCAAGCCGCTTAATTGCGGTGCTCAGGCCACGCTTACCTTGGTCTCAAAGGCGAGCGAACTGATGCGGCAAGGGCAGAATGCAACCAATGAGGATTGATGCCGCCCAGTTTGCAGTTTTCGATGAGCGTGGCGATGACCGCCCAGTTATCGCCGCCCTCGTCGGAGCCGGCGAAGAGCGCATTTTTCCGCTTATGCATACCTTTCCATAACCGTAAGAACTGGCTGTTTGCCGGATCAAAGGCAGGCGGTGATCGCGCTGCCGCCGTCTATTCCGTCATCGAAACCGCCAAACTCAATGGCCTCGAAGCGCAGGCCTATATCGCCGACGTCATCGCCAAGATCGCTGGCGAATGGCCTGCTGCCCGTTGGGATGAGATCATGCCGTGGAACTGGCGGCCAGATCAGCAACCGATCGCCGAAGCTGCCTGATCTGCGGCCTCCAGCCCACGCTTACCATAGAGCACCGCGGTAAGGGTAACACTCGACGAATTTGTCCCGTCTGTCACCGCCGCAACATTGATAAACATTGAAGTCCTTGAGCGGATTTCGCTACCATGACGTCCTGTACGTGACCGGACACCCTGCAAAGCCTTCGGCCCGGCCAGCCCACAGATTGGAGCGACCGGGCAAACAGCCTAAGCGTGCGCGTAAGGAAGTTTGACTTCCACGACCGACAGCTCCGCCGGAATATTCTCGCGACCGATTACCGTGTCGATATGTTGTTCATGGTTGTAGATGAACTGCTCCGACCAGCAGAGTGGTATCGAATCGATGCCACCGTGGGCCAAAGCCTTGTGCATGCCGGCCAAGGCATCCAGATCTTCTCCGATAAAGCTTTTGAAGAAGGTCAGCGTATCCTTGTCCAGTTGCTCATTCGCCGGCCCGTCGCCCGTTTTAACGAATGATACCTCAACCTTGCAGCGCCCCGTACCGATCGGCCAGACCATCACAATCGGAAACAGATACTCGGCGATGGGAAACGTGCCGTTGGGAAATATATTATAGCTGCGCTGGCCGCTGCGCGATATCTCGGCGAGCTTACTTTCTTGCTCTTCCGCTGTATCGCTTTCCGATTTAAAGAAAGCAGCACCCATCCCGCTGGTCAGCTCACCGCGCGACTTGATGACAATCGCGTTATGTCCACCACGGATCATCTGCAGCGCCGAGGTCTTCGAATCGATCACCTTATCGATTGTGTGCTCGTGCACATATTTAGCGTGATAATTTTCAGCAAAATTGTCCTGAAGGCATTTCCAGTTGCAATCTACTTCAAAGCTGAAGCGATCAAACAACCGCAAGTCATCAAGCGGAATATCCGACCAAAGTGCCGGGATATCCGTCAGAAAATCGATTAATGGCTCCGCCGCCTCGTCAAAATTCACGAAAACCAGGCTTCCGAACTGTTCGCAGCGGATCGGCTTGAGTCCACGCTCCGCCTTGTCCAAGCCCGAAAAATAATGTTCGTCAGGAACGAAGATCAGCTTGCCCTCAAGGTCGTAGGTCCAGCAGTGATAAAGGCATCGCATGTTCCGTGCGACACCTCCCTCGTCCTTCATGAGAAGCGAACCACGATGTTGGCAGACATTGTGGAACGCCCGCAACTCACCATCCCGCCCTCGCAGGACGACTACCGGGGCCTCGTTGAGCGTGTAGGTCCGATAGCTTCCCGGTTCGTCAAACTCGTGCGCCAAACCAACGAAGAGCCATGTCCTGGACCAAAGATGTTTCTTCTCGAGCTCATAAAATGCTTCGCTGGTATAGCGGGCCGCAGGAATATCCGGCAGCGCAGGAAAATCGTCCGGATATCGACGTTCACGCATTTGCATGCTCGCCGCTTCCCACATCGATTGGATGCGTTCAGGGGTTTCCAGGGTCATGTACAACCTTCCTCGTCCTATTTCGTCACAAACTTATACTCTTGCCCTTCGGCCCCTCTATCCCCCCAGCGGGGGACCGGCGAACGCGACTGTGGCCGTCCCGCCTAAGAGGGACTGCGAAACGGGTAGTGTCAGAATATGCACAGGATCTTGGGGAAGGGGACCGACGAAGCAGCATGACGCCGGCCGACATTATTCCCGATTGCAAGGACAGGATATTGCCAAAGATCGTTGAGAGCGCCCGAGCCGCCGTTGATGGCCTTTTATTCGACGGGATGACCGTCGTAGCAGGGGGATTTGGCCTCTGTGGAATTCCGGAAAAGCTGATCCTTGGCGCGCGGGATTCAGGCGTGCGCGAATTGACGGTGATCTCGAACAATGCCGGTGTGGACGATTTTGGACTGGGCCTGCTTCTCCAGACCCGCCAGATCAAGAAGATGATCAGCTCCTATGTCGGCGAGAACAAGGAGTTTGCACGGCAACATCTTGCCGGAGAACTTGAGCTGGAATTCAATCCCCAAGGCACGCTGGCCGAACGCATCCGGGCCGGAGGCGCTGGAATACCAGCCTTTTTTACCAAGACGGGCGTGGGTACACTCGTCGCCGACGGCAAGGAAGAGCGGAGCTTCAATGGCGAGCGGTACATCATGGAGACAAGCCTGTTTGCCGATGTGGCGCTGGTAAAGGCCTGGAAGGCGGACACCAAGGGCAATCTGATATTCCGGAAGACAGCTCGAAACTTCAACCCGATAGCAGCCACGGCAGCCAAGATAACGCTTGTGGAGGTGGAGGAGCTCGTGCCTGCGGGAGAGATTGACCCGGACCATGTGCATACGCCCGGCATCTATGTCGATCGGATACTCGTTGGAACCAATTATGAGAAACCGATCGAGCAACGCACGATCCGGACGGAGACGGTTTGATGGCCTGGACTCGTAACGACATTGCCGCTCGGGCTGCGCGCGAACTCAAGGACGGCGACTATGTCAATCTAGGCATCGGTGTGCCTACCCTGGTGCCGAATTTTCTAGCAGAAGGCATTGAAGTGACCTTTCAATCCGAAAACGGTATGTTAGGCGTAGGCCCATTCCCGCTTGAGGATGAGGTCGATGCGGACCTGATCAACGCCGGCAAGCAAACGGTTACCGCACTTCCCGGCGCATCCTACGTCAACTCCGCCGAGAGCTTTGCCATGATCCGCGGAGGTCACGTCGACTTGTCTATTCTGGGCGCCCTTGAGGTTGCCCAGAATGGCGATCTCGCCAACTGGACCATCCCTGGTAAGATGGTGAAAGGCATGGGCGGCGCGATGGATCTTGTCGCTGGCGTGGCGCGGATCATCGTCCTGATGGACCATGTCTCGAAAGGCGGAGAACCCAAGTTTCGCAATGAGTGTAGTCTTCCACTTACCGGAGCGGACGTGGTCGACATGATCATCACCGATCTGGCGGTCTTCGAACGTCCCGAGCGCGGATCATGTCCCTTCAGATTGAGGGCAATGGCACCGGGTATCACTCTAGATGAAATAAGATCTAAGACGGAAGCGGCGTTCGCCGTCGATTGAAGTCGGCTCCTGTTATCATGGCGGGTCTGCTTCAGTCGAAGAACACCCGCCACTTACCGGCTGTCCCTGCACTACCTCATCGGCATCCGGGGCTCTATGAGCCAGTGGCTTTAGGCCACTTCGTCGTAACGTGTGGCGTGCGACAAGGATGGCAATCGACATGTCATCCCGCCATCCACGGTAATGGACTGGCCGGTGACGTAGCCACCGCCATCGGAAGCTAGATAGAGGGCGGCTGCAGCGATATCCTCAGGCTGACTATAACGACCGAGTACCGATGCTATTTCAAGATAAGCCTGCCCTTCAGCAGAATCTGCCGGGGAAAACCAGTTGCGCGTTATGCCGGTGACCGTGTTCGCCGGATTGATGCAATTTGCCGTGATCCCATATGAACCCAGTTCTATGGCAAAGCCCTTCATCAATCCGGACACAGCGTGCTTCGACGCGACATAAGCCCCTTGGAGTCGAAGTCCATATTCCGCGCAGACGGAGGCAGTGGTGATGATGCGCCCGTATCGGCTCGATCGCAGCAACGGCACACAAGCCCGCGTGAGACGAAAAACAGCATCGACATTCACAGCGAACACGCGGTTCCAGTTTGCGTCTGTCGTCTCATGCAGCATCGCTAGATCGCCCGGAATCCCCGCATTGTTCACGAGGACGTCCAGTCCACCCAAAAGCTCAGAGGCCGTGGTTACAAGGGTTTCGTGCGCGTTGTCCGACACGAGGTCCTGCGCAACCGGAAGTATTGCCGTGCTGCCCGCAAATGCACTCTGCAACTTCTCAGCGGATATGTCGACGGCCAGAACCCGAGCGCCGTCGCGTGCGAAGGCTTCCGCGACCGCCCTTCCAATTCCGTCGGCTGCACCTGTGACGAGCGCGCGGCGTCCCTCAAGTTGTGCCATGCCCTATCCTTTCATGAATGACAGGTTCAGTCGTCAGTTGAAATACATACCCCCATCGACATTCAGCGTCTGGCCGGTAACGAACGCGCTTTGGTCAGTGCAAAGGTAGAGAATCGCGTCGGCGCAATCTTGTGGGCGACACAGACGTCCGAGTGGCGTCGCTGCCAGAAGGGCCGCTTCAATGCTCAAGGCACTCTCAGAATCGCCCTTCTCGTAGGCGCTCTTGACGGCATCCCACATGGGTGTCTCCACGGCACCTGGTGCAATGGCATTCACGCGTATCTTATGGGGCGCGAGTTCCTGAGCCATTCCCTGCGTCAGGTTGATGACGCCCGCCTTGCTGGCTGAATACACAAGCGATCCGATGGATGGCTTGCGCCCAGCCGCCGAAGCGATATTCACGATAGCACCGCCCCCACCCACCTTGATCATATAGCGCGCGGCAATCTGGCTAACGAAGAACAGACCCTTCAGGTTGATATTCAGGACCTTGTCAAACTCGTCCTCTGTGACATCCATCAGCTGCTGCATCGAATACACGCCTGCACAGTTGATCAGTATGTCCAGTGCACCATGCTCCTGCCAGACCGCATCGAGTGCCGCTCGCACGCTCGAGACGCTTGTGACGTCGCAGGCCAGGTAAGACATTCGTTCGGGGAAGGCCGCACAGGTTTCAATACATGCCGCACCCGCCTTGTCAGCGGCGAACACCATCGCGCCTGATTCAGCGAGAGCCCTTGCCGTCTGACGACCGATTCCACTAGCCGCACCGGTCACAAAGGCAATCTGGCCGCCAAGATCTACAGTTGGCCTGGTTGTCTTCGCTCCCGCCTTTTGCATTATTATCTCGGCCCCATCCGAATTGCGCCATCGAGACGGATGACCTCCCCGTTCAGCATGGGATTTACGATGATCGACCGTACAAGATCGGCATATTCATAGGGCTGACCCAAGCGGCTCGGATGCGGCACCTGCTGGCCAAGGCTGTCTTGAGCGGATTGGGGAAACGCCTTCATCATGGGTGTCATGAAAATGCCCGGCGCGATTGTCATCACGCGGATCTTTTCGCGTGCCAAGTCTCGCGCGACGGGGAGCGTCAGTCCAACAACCCCGCTCTTCGACGCAGCATAGGCTGCCTGCCCTATTTGCCCGTCGAAAGCCGCAACCGATGCGGTGTTCACAATAACGCCCCGCTCTTCGCCAATCGGCTCTGCAGCAACGAGGCGCGCGGCGAACTGACTAAGAGCATTGAATGTTCCGATGAGGTTGATCTCAACGGCCCGTCGGAAATCATCGAGCGGGTGCGGCGTCCCGTCGCGGCCAACTGTTTTGATCCCTGGCGCAATCCCCGCGCAGTTTACGAGGATCCGGGCTGTCCCAAAAGCTGCCTCTGCCTCGGCCAGCGCTGCCTCAATGCCGCTCGCATCCGTCACATCCGCCGGGATGAACCGCCCCTCAATCGCACGAGCATGCGCATCACCTGCCTCGCGGTCCCGGTCGAGGATCGTGACCTTCGCACCTTCGGCCGCAAGCATGGCCGCGGTTGCAGCACCCAGTCCCGAGGCCCCGCCTGTCACCAGCGCGGTGAGGCCGTCAATTTTCATAATGTTTCTCCCAATCCCTTCGCGCTGAGCGCGTTCCGCCGCCCCTTGTCGCAAAATCCGGTTGGCGTTTGCCCAGGAAGGCCGCCACGCCTTCCCTGCCTTCCGCAGCGGCAGCTTGGGTGCGCACGCTCAGCGCTTCCAAGTCCATCTGCGCTTCGGGGCTCATGCTATCGGAAGACAGTAGCAGGCGGCGGGTCGCGGCAAAGGCTCCGACAGGGCCTGACGCCAGCGTTTCCGCTAGGGCACGCGCTTCCCGAGCTAAGTCTCCAGGGGGAACCGACCTCGTTACGAGGCCGAGTGCCACTGCCTCCGCGCTTGTCAGGCGCCCATTGGTATAGGCAAGTTCTTGTGTCTTGCGCAGTCCGATTAGGCGCGGCAGCAGCCAGGTCGCGCCGCCGTCGGGCGAAAAGCCGATGCCGGCATAGGCCATGGAAAAATGCGCGGCATCGGACGCCAGAACGATGTCGCCGACAGCCGCAAGCCCAAGGCCGCCGCCCGCCACCGGGCCGTTCACAGCCACCACCAGCGGCTTGTCCATATGGAGTAATTTACTGACGGCCGCGTGCAACGGGGTGGTGATGCGGTCCAGCAATATCCCCACTTCGTCTCCGCTTGCGGCGATACGCTTCACGTCACCGCCGACGCAGAAGAAACGCCCCTGCCCCGTTAGCAGAACGCATCGGACCGCAGCATCACGCGCTGCCTCCTGCACTCTCTCAAGGAGCGCCTCGGCCATTTCGACGTCCAGCGCATTCCCTGTCTGAGAGTTTGAGAGGGTTATAACGGCAACCCCGTTGGTCCGCTCGATGCGCACCGGTGGCTTGCTGTATTCCGCGGGGTTCACGGCTCAGGCCGCCTGTTTGGCTGCGGCCACCCGGCCCGCGATGATATCGGCCGCCTTTTCGCCGATCATGATGGCGGTGGCATTAGTATTGGTGCTCGGCAGTGTCGGCATGATGGATGCGTCGGCGACGCGCAACCCTTCAATGCCTCGGACCCGCAGCTGCGGATCGACGACCGACTGAGCGTCACTGCCCATGCGGCAGGTTCCCACCGCATGATAGCCCAGCGCCGCCTTGGCGCGAATGAACGCCGCCCATTCCTCATCGTTGGCAGGAATCGGATTGGGACTGCGGTCGGCGGTCACAAGGCTCCGCATCGCTGGTGTATGATAGAGTTGGTTGATCAACTTGCAGCCCTCGATCATCGTGGCCAAATCTCGCTCGTCATCGAAAAGACGATGCATTATCCGTGGCCGGAGATCTGCGTTCAGCACGACTCTGCCACGACTCTTGGGGTGACAGACGGACGCATAGAGCGTGATGATCTGTTCCTTTGGAAGTCCACTGGAATCCCAGGAGGTTGCGTTGGGGTCCATGTCGTAGCCGAGCGGCATGAAATGGAACTGGACGTTGGGCTCATCCAGATCGTCGCGCGTTCGCACCAAGCCCATTGCCGGTACAGCCGGTGCGGAAAGCGGACCGCTGCGGTTCCATGCATAGCGCAATAGATAACGGAGAATATCGACAGGCCGCATCCGGCTGTTCATCGTCGGCTGGTTCACATATTTATTCTGCCCGACGCCCGGATGTTCCTGAAGATTGGCGCCGACCTGGGACGCATCCTGGCGAACACTAATGCCGTGCTCTTGCAGGATACCGGCAGGCCCGATGCCAGAGCGCATCAACAAGGCCGGTGTCCCCATAGCGCCTGCAGAGAGGATCACTTCGCCGCGCGCCCTGGCCTTGCGCTTGATGCCTTTGTGCAGATAGGTAACCCCGACCGCGCGCGCACCTTCAAAGTCCACATGTTCAACATCGGCATCGACGATGATCTCGAGATTGGGCCGCGAGCGGGCTGGGCGCAAATAGGCTTTCTCCGTGCTACAGCGCCAACCGTCGCGTTGCGAGCCATGGGTGAGATACACCCCTTCCATCTGCCCGTCCTGATATTCGAAAAGGGTCGGAATTCCAAGCTCGTTGCAGGCCTTCAAAAAGGTATGCGTTAGCGGGTGGAAACCTGGTCGCATGGGCGCAACGGACAGCGGACCGTGCGACCCATGAGCTTGGCTCGGCTTGCCCGACCAGTTCTCAGACTTGAGAAAATAGGGGAAGACATCGTTGAAGCCCCAGCCCGTTGCGCCCGCCTCGGCCCAGCGATCATAATCCCGTCGCGTGCCGCGGACATAGACCATCCCGTTGATGGCGCTGCCACCCCCCAATGCCTTGCCGCCGGACCAGGCGAATGACCGATTGTCGATGGTGGGGTCCGGATCCTGGGGATAGACCCAGTCGTATTTGGTGTTGCCAATCAACTGAACCACGCCGGCGGGAACCTGCATCACCAGCGACCGGCCGTTCCCCCCTGCTTCGAGAAGAACCACCTTGGACCGCCCGTCTTCGCTGAGCCGGTTTGCGAGTACCGCGCCGGCGCTACCCCCGCCTACGATGATGTAATCAGCGACTATCGCGTCGTCTTTCATATGCTTCCTCTCCGGCTCGGCCATGTCGCTCAAAAGGTCGGCCGATCGACCTCACCCTACCGCTGACGGCCGGTTTACTTTCGTTTCCTCCATGGCAGCGATGCGCTCTTCGCGCAGTTGCTGCCGCCGGACCTTGCCGGCGTCGTCCCGCAGCGCGCCCGTCACGAACTCGAAACTTCGCGGAAGCTTGTAGGCAACCAGCCTTTCGCGCAGGAATGCGAGCAATTCGTCGGCGGTTAGGCGCCCCTGCGCCTCCACCGTCGGTTGAACGATAGCGTGGGTGGTGGCGCCATAATCATCATCGGGCAGCCCGATGACCACGGCTCCCTCTACGTCCGAGTGCGCCATCAAGGCGCCTTCGACCTCGGCTGGGAAGATGTTAGCGCCCCCCGACACAATCATGTCGGTGCGGCGATCGGCGATGTAGAGATAGCCGTCTTCATCCATCCAACCGAAGTCGCCCAAGGTTTCAAAGCCATCTTCGGTCGTCCGCGCGTCGGCGCCGATATAGCGATAGGTGGACCCCCGGCCTCCGGCCGGAAGCGCGAAAATCTCGCCCACTTCCCCGCGCGGCAATTCCTTGCCTGCTTCATCGACGATCTTGATCTTGTCGAGGTACGGACGCCCCACCGACCCGCGATGGGCCAGCCATTCAACGCCGTTCAATATGGTGGTGACAATCCCTTCTGTACCCCCGTAAATTTCCCAAATCTTCTCGGGACCAAGCCAGTCGATCCACTCCTGCTTGAGCTCTCGCGGCATGGGCGCAGCCCAATGCCACACCGTCTCAAGCGAGGAGACGTCATATTTTTCGCGCACCTCTTTGGGCAGGCGCGAAATTCGCATCATCATTGTCGGTACGAAGCTTGTCCATTTAACTCGGAAAGCTTCAATTAGTCGAAGCGCCTCCTCCGGATCGAACCGCGTCATGCCGATGATCGAGTGGCCCTCAGACAATGCCTGGATGTTCGTCGTCACCGGCATGTTGTGGTAGACTGGGCCAGTTGCGAGGATCGGCCCCTTGTCGGGAAATCGCAATGGGGGTTTCCGATCGGTATCGAAACTGTTTGGCCCCGGGGCTACGATAATCTTCGGGCGGCCGGTCGATCCCCCGGAAGACATCGCTTTCCATCGGGGAGCGATGACGGCCTGTAGCGGCGTTGCTTCCGGATGGTCGCGTCCAAAATCACCAGGCTGCGCCCCGAATGCTTTCCGTAGCGCCGCGTCGGATGCGATCACCATCTTCGGCTCTGCCACTGCTACGATCGCTTGAAGTTCGGCGAGCGGCAGACGATAGGATACAACGTGCGGCGTAGCCCCGATCGTCCAAAGTGCGAACATCAGCTCGTAAAATGCCGATCCATTCGGAAGCGCCAACGTGACAAGATCGCCAGGGCCGATGTTGACGCCACGCAACGCATGGGCGCGCCGGAGCGCCCGGTCAGCCAATTCGCCCCAGCTTATCACATCGTCGCCATGCCGGATCGCCCACGCATCGCAGCCATGGAGCGCTGAACCCCGCGCAGGAATTTCAGCCAGAGGAATTATGGCCATTCGCAACATCCTTTATAATGTGCCACCGCTTATTCAGAAGCGGGCTTGCCCTTCCAGGCGGCCTTGTCCCTCACAGCGGCTGGGAGGTTAGTGGGATCGATCGGCAGGCCAAAAATCTGCTCATTATGTGAATGGCTAAGTTGATGCAGAGCGAAGCTCGTGCCCATAGCGTTCACGCGACCTTGTGCATCTTGCGCGGCATTAACGGCTTCCTTGAGAAGCTTCAGCGTGAAGGCTGGCTTTTTGGCGATTTTGCACGCCATGGCCTCGGTGAAGCTTTGCAGTTCCTCCCTGGGAACCACATGGTTCACCATTCCCAGCCGATAAGCCTCCTGTGCATCGATGAAATCGCTGGTGAACAGCATTTCCTTAGCCTTGCGGACCCCCAGTTCCCATGGGTGATTGAAGAATTCAGCACCGGCGACCCCAATATCAGCCGTATTATCGGCGAATTCTGCGTCCTCCGCCGCAATTATGATATCACACGGCCAAATGAGCATCAGTCCGCCGGAGATCGCCTTTCCCTGAACCTGAGCGATCGTGACCTTCGGAATGTTGCGCCAGCGCTCGGAGAGGCCGAGGAACATTTCCTTTTCAATCCCCATACGCCCTTCGGCTCCCGTGCAGCTGAAACCGCACCAGGTCCCCACAGGATCCCAAGGCGCCATTTCCGCCACGAAATCCGGAATACGAAGGTCATGGCCGGAGGAGAAATGCTTTCCCCGCGCGGCGAGGATAATCACCTTGACCGAGTCGTCCCGAGCGGCTTGGTTGAAGGCAGTATTGAGCTCATAGAGCATCGCCGCATTCTGGGCATTGCGGCTCTCGGGCCGATTAAGTGCAATCCGCACCACGCCCGGAACGACGTCCTCGAACACTATGGTCTCAAACGCCTCTCGTCCAACTTCGCTCGTCATAGCTCATCCTATCCCGCAGTGCCTGTTATCGGCCGATCTGTGCCAGGGACGCCTGAGCTCCTATTGTCAGGCGTCCCAGACAATCATCAAGCAGCGTCGCGCTTACGCCCCGCGCCCGCGTCGGCTTGGTTTTTGGGATAGAGCCGCTCGAGCTTGGAGTAGGTTTCCTGCCCCTCGTTGCTCTTGTCCCAGACCATCCAACCACGATCCATGTGGGAAAGTGCCTGCAGCGCCATGCCATATCCCACCCCAACCCGGTCGTTGAACAGTTGCTTCCAGCGATCCACGAAGCACTGCCGCGTGTAGCGAAGGGTTAGATCATCGTAGGTTGCCATCTGGTGAGCGAGTTCTAGGGCACGGGGCATCAGCTCTTCAGGCTTCACAACTTCGTTGACGACGCCCAGACGCTGGGCTTCATAGGCATCGATATGCTGGCCCGTGAGCAGGAAATATTTGCCGCGGTTGGTCCCCAGCAGTTCCTGCCACAGGATGTGCACGCCATCACCGGGCACCTCGCCGGCAGTGAAATGACCCTCATCGGCATAAACGGCGGTCGTCGATGCAAGGTTGATGTCGCCCAGAACCATCAGCTCGCCGTGGATCAGCGCCGGGCCATTACAGGCGCAGATCAACGGCGCCTCGATTTCGAACAAGCGGCGGAACATCATCTTTTCGCCCCAGGAGGGCACATCGAAATTGCTGGGCGTTTTAATGGGAACACCCCATTCGCCGTGGCGGTCGATGAAGACATCGCCGGTGCCGGTGAACACGACGACACGATTGTCACGGTCGCCCCCAATATCCGTGAAAGCGGGGGCCCATTCGGAATGATGCTCAGCGCCATAGAGCACCGGTCCGTTATTGCTATGCCACTGCACGACGAGAACACCGTCCGCCGATCGGTCGAACTTGAGGGTCTTGTACTTGTCGAAATATTCTGGACGCTCGCTCATCACATCTTCTCCTTAAAATCCAAATTAATGATCGACCCGATCAGGCGATGACCATTCCGCCATCGACCGACAGCGTTGCTCCGGTCAGGTAAGAGGCCGCTTCGGAACACGCCCATATGACGGCCGAAGCGATTTCGTCCGGCCGGCCCGCCCTGCTCATGGGCACGGACGACTGGACATATTGGTCGATGCTGAAGAAACCTTCGGCTGCTTTCTTAGCGAGCATTGGCGTTTCTATGACGCCGGGGCATACGATATTCACCCGAATGTTCTGCTTGGCATATTCGAGCGCAGTTACCTTGGTAAGGCCGATCAGCGCATGTTTGCTCGCCACATAGGCGGGCAACTGCGGCGCTGCGCGCAGCGAAGAAACCGACCCCGTGTTCATGATTGCTCCGCCGCTTGTCTTGAGCATGGCCTGGATCTCGTGCTTCATGCACAACCACACGCCGGTGACATTGACGGCGAATATTTGATCCCAAAGTTCCCGCGTACAATCCACCGTGGTGCCGGTATCCGGTGAGATCCCCGCGTTGTTATAGGCTGCGTCGAGGCGGCCGAAGCGGCTCACCGTCTCGCCGACCGAGGCCGCGACAGAGTCCTCATTGGTCACGTCAGTGAGCAGGAAGATCGCCTCACCCCCCGCTCGAAGAATGGCCTCCAGGGTCTCGCTCCCGGCGCGCTCATCGCGGTCAAGCACAGCCACCTTTGCGCCCAAAGCCGCGAACTCCTGCGCGGCGGAACGGCCGATGCCACTGCCGGCACCGGTAATGAGCGCAACCCGTCCGCTCCAATCCATCTTATTCACGTGCGTTGCTCCCACTAATCGGTGCCGAGAAATGCATCATTTGCGCATGTTTTCGGGAAGGCGATCGTCGGGAATGGGAGGGCGATAGTCTTCCGCCACGCCATCGGTGATGCAGACGCGCTGCAACGTCCGGGTTTTACCCGGTACAAGCCCGCCGCGCGCATGATGATATGCTTGGTTCGCCCAGATCACGAGGTCGCCATTACGCCACCGATGCTCGTAAATGTTTGCATCGGCGTAAAGATGCTCGTGCAGTTCAGCGAGCAGATCCTCGCTCTCTGTTTCGCTCAGCCCGACGACGAGAGCCGTGTTTTGCTGGGTTGCAAAGAGCACTTCCTTACCCGTGATGGGATCGACATGTATCAGCGGATGTTCAGCGCGGGGCGCATTATCCGGGTAGCCTTCAATGCGCTGGCGTCCGGTTAACCCTTCTTCGCTGGCGGAGAAGAGATTGAGGCCTTTGAGACCGCGCAGACGCTCTCTGGTCGCGGGTGCGAGCGCTTCGAGCGCCAGACTTCCGCTTGCGAACCGTGTCCACGTCTCTTCATAGGGCACTTCGATCCCGTGCAAGGAAATGCCCAGAAGCGGAACCGGTGTGTAGAGGAAGTCGAGGTGAAAAGAGACCTCGGAGTCGCCTAGAATGCCATCTTTTCGGGTATTCGAAACATACCCAACCGTCGTGAAATCTTCCAGGACGGGGCCCAGCTTGGACATCACCCGCTTCTGCTGATCCTGCGTCAATGCTTGTTCGCGAAAGACAAGATAGCCATGCTCCTTGAACAGGCGGACCACCTCGTCGTCATTCTTCTCTTCACGCAGGTCGAGGTCCACCTCAACCCCGAATGGCTGAATTCTTGAAATCTTCGTTGCCGATTGAACAGACATCACAACCTCCTAGATGCTGGATTTTATCGCATGGCGGACCTGCTCGCGGGCCGCGTCCCGTTTCACCGTTCAGTACACATCCCGCTGGTACCGATCCTCGCTTTGCAAAGTTCGAAGGAATGCCTCGGCTGCTGGAGCGGTAAGCCCCATCCCAATCTGGAAGACGGAGATCAGGGCACGATGCACATCCGGAGCCATGTTAGCCGCGTCGCCGCAGACAAAGACATGAGCACCATCGGCAATCCAACGGCAGAGTTCATCGGCCTCTTCCACAAGCCGATGCTGCACATAAACCTTGGCTTCCCCGTCACGCGAGAAAGCGGTATCAATTCGGGTCAGAATGCCCGACTGCAAAAACGCGCTCAGTTCGTCCTCATAAAGGAAATCAGTGGACCGATTGCGCTCACCAAAGAACAGCCACGCCCGGCCTGCACCTTCCTGCGCGGCGCGCTCTTGCAAGAACCCGCGATAGGGGGCGACGCCCGTGCCCGCGCCAATCATAATGACCGGAACTTCCGGGGCGGGTAGGCGAAAATGCGAATTGGAATGCACATAAACTTGAACACGTGTCCCGACGGGCGTCCTCTCGCATAGCTGACCGGTGGCTACGCCCCGGCGCTCTTCACCCCAAAGCATGTAAGCGACGGGGGCGATGGTCAGATGCACCTGACCCGGAACGGCTTTGAGACTGGATGCAATCGAATAAAGCCTAGGCTGCAGAGACCGCAACATGTTGACAAAGGTCTGCGCTTCTAGGTCGGCAGCGGGATAGCGCCGCATGATATCGACGATGTGATGATCGCGCGTCACGACCGTGGGCGGGCTGCTCTCCGATCCCGAGCCAAGAGCAGGAAGCAACTGGCTGGCCGACGCTGCACCCCATGCCTCGAGGAAGCGCGGCGTTACCGCCGTAACATCCAGATAGAGGCGGAGCGCATCGCCGAGCATCAGCGTCTCCCCTTTGAGCGTCACAACCGTTTCTGCGGCGAGCCGCCCAGCATCAAGCACAGCTGCTACCAGAGCCGGATCATTTTCGACGATGACTCCTAACGCGTCACCGGGCTCATAAGCCCCTGCAGTCGTGTCCGACAGCGATAGCGCAAGATGACGCGTGGCCTTCGTCGAACCCTCACCCGTCAGCACGCGGCTCTCAACCACGATGCCCTCGGTCAATCGATATTTTTCACGACGCGCCGCTGCTAAACCATTGCTTAGGCCGACAGACGGGGTGACTACCGGCTTATGCGTGATCGTTGCGAGCACGGCGGCCCGCCACTCTGCTGCCGGTTCCTCATAGTCGATGTCGCAGTCCACCCGGTCGAGAAGGCGCCGTGCGCCGAGTGCAACAAGTGCTTCGTCCAGGCGACGCCCGGCTGCACAAAAATGCTCGTACGTTGAATCACCAAGAGCCAGCACGGCGTAGCGCAGATGATCGAGTGATATGGCATCGGCAGAATTGAGAGCGGCAAAGAAGCCCTCTGCCGCGTAGGGCGCATCACCGTCACCGGTCGTGCTGGCAACGAAAAGCGCGATCTCGATGTCCGCTAAGTCGGCAATGTCCGCGTCCGCCATATCGATGACCCGGGCAGTCAGTCCATTCTGTTCAACAGCCTTACCCAAAGCCTTAGCGACATCCTCGCTGGCGCCTGTCTCCGTCGCGAACAGAACCGTCACAGATCCTGCTTTCAAACCGCCATCGCCGTTCGATGCCTCGTGGTCATGCCTATCGTGCACGCCGTCGGGCATGTCACCTTGGACCTGATGCGCATCGAAGGCCGTTTCGATCAATGTCACCGCAAGGATCTCCAGCCGGAAAGGTCGAACGGAGAGATCACGCCGACGCCGCCTCGGCATTGTCGAACGTCACATAAATTTTGTCGCCCTCGACTTCGACTGGATAGACCTTGACCGGAATCCAGGCCGGTACGCCCGTCACCTCACCCGTCAGGAAGCTGAAACGGGAACTGTGCGCCGGGCATTCCACGCTGTCGCCGCAAATCCATCCCTCGCTGAGGGACTCGTCCTCATGGGTGCACCGATCATCGATAGCGCGGAACCCATGATCCTCGATATGCGCGACGCAGAGCGTGCGATCGCCAACCTCGATCTTCCGCATCTCACCGGGCGGAAGGTCAGTGACTTTGAGGATTTCAACCTTGCTCATGCGCGCGGACTCCAATTGTCGAGGATGACGGGGAAAGAAATGTAAGTGGGGATCTGATCGCGGGGATCGTCCGATGGCTTAAGCGGCAATGTTTGCGCCTGCGCGTGGGGATCCCGCCTGATTCCCGCGCGGAAGAGACCTTGAACGAGCCTCAGATGACTGCCGCTCTTGCCGTCATTGCCAAGTACGGCCCGCAGGCCTAGGCATTGGTGCGCGCCGGTCGCAAACGCCAAGCCATAGCGGCTGATACCCTCTGGAATCTCTCGCCGCGGATTGAATTCATTGGCGTCGTCGCCGAAAACCGCAGCATCGCGACCCGCCCGCGCCACCCATGCCTGCACTTCGTCACCTGCCTTCAGGTGAACATCGCTGACCTCGAGATCCTCGACAGCCAGCCGCGTGAGGAAAGGGACAAAGGGCGCACGGAGCCGCAGTGCCTCCTGCAAGGCGTTGCTCACGAATTCCATATCCTCGATGCAGCCGCGATCGTCGGGATGCTTTTCGAACCAGTCGAGAAGATATTCGACGGTAGAAAGCACGGCTTGCACGCTGGTGCCGGTTGTCGCGACGAAGAAGAGGATCGCCTCCTTGATGCCGACATCCTCGTCGGCATAACTTTCATGGGCCTGCGTAGCAATCATCTGCAACAGGTTGAGCGGCACATCCTCTTCCGTCAGTTCACCCGCCTCAAGCCCCTTCAACTGCTGACGAGTATACTCGAGCGACGGACGGTAAAATTCTTCAACGAAAACCTTTTTCGCTTCGATGCCCGCTTTGGTAACGCCTTCGCGATCCTCGAAATGCGCCGCGCTCAGACCCCCAAAGATCGGCAGCGCGCATCCGCGCAACCGCGCCATGCCCTCCTCCGACTCGACGCCCTCGATACCGATGATCTTCGCCGCGAATTCCAGGAAAATCAGCTCGACCACGCCGGCTAGGTCACAACCAAACGCGCCGTCCTCGTTGCGCTTGATCATGCGCCCCATCCACCGGTCGACGGAA
Organism: Sphingobium sp. TKS; assembly: GCF_001563265.1. Classification (NCBI taxonomy): domain Bacteria; kingdom Pseudomonadati; phylum Pseudomonadota; class Alphaproteobacteria; order Sphingomonadales; family Sphingobiaceae; genus Sphingobium; species Sphingobium sp. TKS. The sequence goes on from NZ_CP005086.1 coordinate 144,770, forward strand.
GGTAGAATGATGTCCTCTCGGAAGCGGACGAGCTGTTCGGGCCGCACCAGCGAATTGAGCAGGCGCCTGCGCTGGCGATGAACGTCGCCATTGCTCATGGCGAGATTGCCTTGCTGGAATTCGCGCACGTTAATCGCGGCCAAGGCGTTCGGACACACGTAATTGTCCGCTGATACATCGGCATTTTCTTCGACTGCCTTGGAGCGAAGAACCTGCTGCATGGTATCAAGCGTGTCGATCTTGACACGCGAGACCGGGCACTGAGACTTGGCTGCCTGTGGCACGGTGTCCATGTTCATACTCTCCCATTGCGGAAGTGCGCGGCCGCTTGCCGACGCATCCACCGCTTGAAACTTGCATCATCGAAATTAAGGTGAGTGAGCCGCCGTGTATGTCACCGATGCTGGGGACCAACGACGCCGCACGTCGCCATGCTGCTATAGCGCCGACCAGCCGCCATCGACGGGAAGGCAGACCCCTGTCACAAACTCCGCCTGATCGGAGCTGAGGAACATGACGGCCTGGGCGATCTCACGAGGTTTGCCTAGCCGCTTCATGGGATGCATGTCCGCGATAGCCTGCCGGGCGGCATCCTCCTGCTCCCGCTCCAGACCGGACAGGCTCTGCGCCATCATGCCGGTCGGAATCCCGCCGGGCGCTACCGCATTGATGCGGATGCGGGCGGTCGCATATTCAATGGCGGCGTTTTTCGTCAGTCCAACGAGCGCCGCCTTGCTTGCCGCATAGGCGGTCTGCATCGGCATGCTGTGATGGCTCAGGAAGGATGCCGTGTTGACTATGGATCCCCCGCCCTGCGTCTGCATGACCTTGATTTCGGCGCGCATGCAGAGCCAGACACCGGTGACGTTGATCCGCATCACGCGGTCCCACTCATCCAGGGTTAGGTCCGCCGCGAGCGTCGAGGATTGGGTTATGCCGGCGTTGTTGAAGGCGCAATCGACTCGCCCAGTAACGGCCTTCGCCCGATCTATCGCGGTTGCAACCGAATCTTCGTCTGCGACATCTGCCGTTATGGGCTCGAACCGAGCCCCGATGGCGCGGAGTTTTTCAGCCGTTTCATCCAAGCCGTCCGAGGAGCGATCAATGCCGACCACGACCGCGCCGGCCTCCGCGAAAGCCAGAGCGCTTTCCTGGCCGATGCCGCTTGCAGCACCGGTAATGAGCACTGTCTTGCCGTCGAAACGCGCTGCCATCTTATCTCTCTCCATATTTCTTATTTTGTCGGGGAGTCCGAAGCGTTAGCGGACCCGCACCAGTACGCTCGCATAATTGGCGACTGCCGCCCCGCCCATGTTGAACACACCGGCCAGTTCGGCCCCGGTAACCTGCATCCCTTCGGGTGCTTCGCCGCATAGCTGCATGGCGCAAAGCGCGTGCATCGACACGCCGGTTGCCCCGATCGGATGCCCCTTGGCCTTCAAACCGCCAGAGGCGTTGACGGGAAGGCGCCCGCCGATCTCCGTCCAGCCTTCCAGCACGGCTCGCGCGCCCTCACCGCTGGGAACGAGGCCCATGGCTTCATATTCGATCAGCTCGGCGATCGTGAAACAGTCATGTGTCTCGACAAGCGACAGATCGTCGAGAGTGATGCCCGCCTCCGCTAATGCCCTCTGCCAAGCCTTGGTGCAGCCTTCGAACTGGGTGATGTCGCGCCGCGACATAGGCAGGAAATCCTGAACATGCCCTCTCCCGCGGAAATGGACGGCGCGCGCGGCGCCAGCGGCTATGTCTGGCGCCGCCAACACGACCGCGGCCGCGCCGTCGGACACCAAGGAGCAATCGGTCCGCTTCAACGGACCTGCGACGAAAGGATTGTGCTCACTTTCAGCCCGGCAGAATTCATATCCAAGATCCTTGCGCATCTGGGCCCAGGGATTGCTTACACCATTCCGATGATTTTTGGCGGCAATCCGCGCCAGCGCGTCGGTCTGGTCACCATATTTCTGAAAATAGGATTGCGCTATCTTACCGAATATACCTGCGAACCCGCCCTCAGTTTCACCTTCTTCTGCGAGATAGGAGGCGCGAAGCAGGTTTTCGGCGATCTGCGGCGAGGTAGAATCAGTCATCTTCTCGACGCCGACCACAAGAACGATCTCCGCCCGGCCTGCTTCGATGGCGTTAACGCCTTGGAAAACTGCGGCCGACCCAGAAGCGCAGGCATTTTCCGTTCGCAATGCGGGCTTGAAACGCAGCAGAGGACTGGCTTGCAGCACCAATGCCGACGTCAGATTCTGTTTTGAAAAGCCCGCGTTGAAGTGTCCCAGGACGATGGAATCGACATCTTCCGGCCCAATACCGGCATGGGCGATGGCTTCATTTGCCGCTGCAACGACCAATGTCTCCACGGTTTCGTCGGGTTTCTTTCCAAAAGGCGTATGCCCCCAACCAATGATCGAAGCGGTCACGTTCGTACTCCACGACAAAGATGTAAGTTTCCAAAGCAATTTAGCCCAGTTTAGCGCCCTAAGATCTCCCGCTCCGCAAGCCAGTCCTGCGTGAGTGAAGTCGCGCGTTCGAGATGTTGAGGTTGTCCCACATAGTAGTGAGTCGCCCCTTCGATCACGATGTGCTGCTTGTCCGTAGACGTAGCCGCCTCATAAACGGACCGACAGTGATACTGAGGGACCGCATCGTCGGCCGTGTTTTCTATGAAGAGGAGCGGCGCAGAAATCCGCGCGGCGTTCGCAACTCCTTCTGCGTTGGTATCATCGATCGACCATTGCGAGAGCCAGGCGCGCAGAGTGGAAAAACGCGCGAGCCCAACCGGACCGCTGTTCACAGTTTCTGGCACCCCCAGATAGCATCGGCCGATCGGCCGGTCATTGGGATCGAGGGTCGCATCCAGAAAGCGAGGATCGGCAAGTGTCCGGTGCGTGACAAACCCCCGCTCCTTTTCCGCTCCACCTGCGGTCCTTAAGCGTTCAAGCGTGCTCTTCACCCACTCGGTGATCCGGCGAACCCGCGCCAATTGTGCCGCACGATATCGGGCGATGAACTCGGCCGAATAAGGAGGCTCGAGCTTTCCCGCATAGATATCGAGTGCAGGGTCGCGCACATCTGGATCGCGCTCATCGATTACCGAAGGGTCGATGATATCGAGCAGAAGTTTGGCCCGCGAACTATGCGCCGCCTGGAACACCACCGCATCAGCGGGAATCAGGCCGGCTTTCGTAAGGTCCAGAGGATCGCCTGCCGGCGTGTGGGTGATAGTCGGTGATTCTGCCTGCGATTGGTAGAAGAGGGACAGCGATCCGCCACCGCTCCAGCCTACAAGGACGATGCGCTTGTATCCCCATACCGATTTGGCGTGCCGGATATACGCCCCGAGATCGAGGAGGACATTCTCCAATATGCAGGCGGTGTCGTTCCGCGCGTATCGGCTGCCAGCGCACAGGACATGGGCTCCCCGACGTGCAGCTTCCCTGGGTACTGGAAGGAGCTGCAGCGTTGAAGCCGGATGCATGTAGATCTGCAACGTTTCGCATGGAATGCCGGCGGGTCGGATGAGGATTCCCTCGAGGTTCACAGCACCTTGATTGCCTGCGAAACCATAGGTTTCGGTGAAACTTTGCGTCTCATCGTAGTGGATGTGGACCCATTCAAAGGTGATTTCGTGCGCATGCGGCATGCAAGAACCGTGCCTTCCTGCTTCAAAAGCCTTTCGGCCTTGTGAATCTGTGTATCGATGCCTAGGATGTAGCAGGAAGCCAGGCGTGCTCGTGTCCCTACTGCGCGGGACCAAAAAGCAAAAAATCGGCATGGCTCAACGGAGAGACTATGCCTTTTTGGACCGCCTTACCGGAATTAGCGCTTCACAAGCTTGCCGCGAATTTTCCCGCCTTGATAATGTCCATCGGACAGAAACAGTTTGGCGTAAAGCTGCTGACGCTCCTCAATGATACCTGCGGGGCCGAGCACGCCACGGTTTTTCACCTGACCGCCGACAATTTGATCGAAGTGACGGCGGCCAGCATGGACGGTTCCGACACCGCCCATCGGCAGGTCGGCGTTTATCTCAAGGAAGGCCTGTGGCGCCGAGATCCTACCCTTACGGAAGCCAAGCTCCGCCTCTCGTCCGAAGATGAGGCGTTCGTCCGTACTGATATCGCCCATCTTGGCGACGACGTTCTACGCGACATCGTCTACGGCCAGCCGGATATCGGCGATCGCCTGCTCATCTGTTCCCGCTGGGGCGATGACATCGTTGGGCTAAGCGTACTGCGCTCCTCCGATGCAGGCCCATTCACTAGTTCCGATATCAACGGGGTGCAGTCGATCGCAGGAACAATTTTCGCTCTCCTCGCCAAGCATATCAGTATCACTTGGGACGGACCCAACATATCGGTCGCCCTCACGTCCCTTCACGAAATCGAAACTTGCATCTCTGCATGCGCCTCATCGCTCCCGAGGCGCGAGGCGGAAGTCTGCAGCCGTATCATCTACGGCATGTCCACTGTCGGCATCTCGCTCGAGCTCAACATCAGCGAGGAAACCGTGATGACGTACCGGAAGCGGACCTATCAGAGATTGGGTATCGCAACCCAGCGGGAACTGTTGCTCTGGTACCTGGATCTATGGAGCCACTGGCAGGATCGCGCCACCCGCGAACCCGCTCCGCTGTCGTGGAAGCCAGAGGAGATAGCGTCCACTTCATAGCATAATGCCGGCCCCCTTGGTCCGGGGCCGGCAGATAACTTAGCATGTACTTGAAGCATCAGTTAGACGGTAATCTTCAAGGCTTTCGGCGTCGCGCGGCGATCAGCTCGGTCATCGCTTGACTGACATCCCGTCCGGCTGCAATGGCGAGCTTTTTGCCTTCGTTCCACATAGTCAGGTCGGCCTGTCCCTTGGCGGAGTGGCGATTCCAATCTGGATCGGTCGGATAGGTGATTTCGAGACGAAGGCCGTTGGGATCCCGGAAATAGATACTGTAGATCAAGCCCCCGTGATCGGTCGGCCCCACGACCTCAATGCCCTTGCTCGTAAGCCATCGGTGCCACTGATCGACTTCCTCGCGCGTCTCCGCTTGCAATGCGATATGATCGAATATGTCATAGGCAGGATGAGACACAGGGGGACGTGCCGGTAATCCAGGAGCCTCGAAGAAGGCGATCGTGGACCCATCTTTCATCCGAAAGAAGATATGAAAATAGGGAAACGGATCGCCAGTCGAAGGGATTGTGTCGTCGATGACCGTACTTGCCAATTCCATGCCCATGATGTTCATGTAGAAATCGGCAGTCGCTTCGACATCATGCGTCACCCAAGCTGCATGACTAAGCATGTGCGGAGTGAGCCGTGCCGAAGGATCGGCAACCGCCGTCTCGGCGGACATAACCATGGAAATTCCTCTCTGGTTGGGAACAGGTTGCTGATAATGAAAAGCTCCGCAGGCCGCTGTCCCCAAGTCGCGGGACCGATCCGCTACTCGCGGGCGACGGATATTGCTGGCATCTCGCCGATGCTCACATTTTGTCGCCTCCATGCATCAATCTGCTCCTGGCGTCTCAATGTCTCGCCAATCTCGTCAACCCCTTCCAAGAGCGCAGCCTTGCGGCCAGCGTCGATGTCGAACGCTGAAACATAGGCGCCATCGGCTTCTATACATTGCCGGACAAGGTCGATCTTCATGCGGGCGGTGGCAGGGATTTCGGCGAGGCGCTGAAAGCGTTCGTGTTCCTGTAACTCGAGGATGATCGGCAGGATCCCGTTCTTGAAGCAATTATTGTAAAAGATGTCCGCGAAGCTTTTCGCGATAATTACGCTGATCCCAAAGTCGATCAGCGCCCATGGCGCATGCTCCCGACTTGAGCCACAGCCGAAATTATGCCCGGCGATCAGGATGCCCGCATTCCGCCAGGGGTCGCGATTGAGGATGAACCCCAGATTTTCGGACCCATCTTCGCGGTAGCGCATGCGTGCGAACAGGGCGGCGCCCAGCCCCGCGCGGCTGACCGTCTTGAGAAATTCGCCCGGCAAGATCTTGTCAGTGTCGACATTGTCCTGTGGCAGAGAGGCCGCGATTGCGTCAAGTTCCGTGAATTTCCGCATCAAAAATAGGTCCTGACATCGGTGATCGACCCCGCCACTGCCGCTGCCGCTGCCATGGCCGGCGACATGAGGTGCGTTCGACCGCCAGGCCCTTGCCGCCCCTCAAAATTGCGATTGGAGGTGGAAGCGCAGCGTTGCCCAGGCGACAAGCGATCGGGATTCATCCCCAAGCACATCGAACATCCAGCATCCCGCCACTCAAATCCCGCATCCCGGAATATATCGGCAAGCCCTTCCTCTTCAGCCTGACGCTTGACGCTGCCGGAACCCGGCACGACCAGCGCGCGCACGCCTTTAGCCACGTGACGCCCAGCCGCGATCGCCGCAGCGCTGCGCAGATCCTCGATCCTCCCATTTGTGCAGCTGCCGATAAAGACGACATCGATCGGCACGCCCATGATCGCCTGCCGCGGCCGCAACCCCATATAATCGAGCATGGTACGCGCCTGATCCTGCTTCCCAAGCTCCAGCGATTCGATCGAGGGTATCGCCTCATCGATGCGGATTACGGCTTCCGGGCTGGTGCCCCATGTCACCATAGGTGCAACCTCCCTGGCATCCACGAGCAGCTCCTTGTCGAACGTGGCGCCGGGGTCGGACCGCAACTCCAGCCAGCGATCCGTCGCTTCTTGAAAGGCTGCCCCAGCCGGAACGCTGGGCCTGCCCTCCAGCCATGCAAAGGTCTTGCTGTCGGGCGCGATAAGGCCAGCGCGGGCGCCTGCTTCAATCGACATGTTGCACACGGTCATCCGCCCGGCCATGTCTAGGTCAGTAATCGCCTGCCCGACATATTCGATCACATGGCCGGTTCCGCCAGCGGTCCCAAGCTTGCCGATAATATAAAGGACGAGATCCTTCGCCGTAGTGCCGATGGGTAGGGCATGCTCGACCTGCACGCGCAGGGTGCGTGCCCACTTTTGCCGCAAGGTCTGGGTAGCAAGGACGTGCTCCACCTCCGACGTGCCGATGCCGAAGGCCAAGGCGCCGAAGGCGCCATGGGTGGAGGTATGACTGTCCCCGCAGACGATCGTCATGCCGGGAAGCGTCAGGCCTAGTTCGGGGCCGATGACGTGAACGATGCCTTGCGCCTCGCTGCGCAGCGGAACGTACGGCACGCCGAACTCCGCGACGTTCCGTTCGAGCGTCTCTACCTGAAGTCTGCTGTCGGGATCCGAGATCGGCCTGTCGCGATTTTCGGTGGGCACATTATGATCCGCAACCGCTATCGTCAGTTGCGGATACGGAAGCTGCCTACCCGCTGTGCGAAGTCCCTCGAAAGCCTGCGGGCTGGTGACCTCATTGATCAGATGGCGATCGATCTGGAGCAGCCACGATCCATCATCAAGCTCCAGGATCGCATGCGCTTCCCAGATTTTCTCGAAGAGAGTGCGGGGCTTGCCGGTCACGCCATTTCCTCCCGGCGTGTCTGTGCATTCAGCGCGTCACGAACCCGCCCGCCGACACAAGCGCCAGGGAGGGTCGCGGCTTTGTCCGCCGCCTCCAGCAAGCGCGACAGATCGATGCCTGTAGCCACCCCCATCTTTGCGAACGTCCAGATGAGATCTTCGGTCGCAACGTTGCCTGTCGCACCCGGAGCGAAGGGACAGCCGCCTAGCCCCCCAAAGGATGAGTCGATCACCCACACGCCCGCGTTGAACGCCGCCAGCGCGTTGGCCACACCAAGGCCATAGGTATCATGGCCGTGAAAGGCCCAGTGACGAAGCTGCGGGAAACGTTCCTTCGCGCTTCGGAAAAGGTCGCCAACCCTGTCCGGGGTCACCCGGCCAGTCGTATCGCACAGGCAGTATTCCGCCTCCGCCGACACCTTTGCCAGTGCCTCGACCAGATTGAGCGTGGCAGCCGGATCGACTGGGCCATCAAACGGGCAATCGAACGAGGTGGCAAGGTTCAGACGAATCTTGGCGTCAGGCGGGAGCAGTGCAACGATTGCCCGAAAATCTTCGACAGATTCCTGCGGCGTCCGCAACACATTACTCTGATTGTGCTTGGGCGAAACTGAAAGCACGAAGGCAAGGTGCCGTGCATCGGCGGCAAGCGCGCGCTCCGCCTGACGCTGGCTGGGAACGAGCACCTGAATATCCAGGCCCGGTTTCGTCGCGCAATGGGCAAGCAATTGCGGAGCGTCGGCCATTTGCGGGACCGCGCGAGGGCTTACGAACGCCGTCGCCTCCATGCGCCTTATGCCGGCGTCATAAAGCATGTCGATCAACAATGCCTTTAGCGCGGTGGGAATGAATTCACCGATCGGCTGAAAGCCGTCCCTAGGGCCGACCTCGACAATCGAAACTAATGATGCGCTCATTTCAAAACTCCGGCGCTTTTGAGTTCGAGAATATGTGTTTCGTCGTAACCCAGCAGATCCTTCAGGAGGGTTTCGCTATCGGCACCGATGTCCGGACCAGTATTGCGCACTTGTCCCGGGCCGTCGGGAAAATGCGGCACGATGCCCGGATGAAGGACCATCCCAAGCAGGGGATCCTCCAGTTCGCGTACCATTCCGCGCGCACGATATTGAGGGTCGCGCGCGATATCCTCGGCCGTGTAGACCTTCGAAGCCGGGATATCCGCGTCGGCGAGCATCTTCGAGAGCCTCTCGGCCGCGTGGCCACGACTCCATTCCTCGATCAGCGCGTCAAGCTCGCAAGCGTGGCGGACACGTTGCGCATTTCCCTGGAATCGCGGATCGTCGATAAGGTCGGCTCGATCCATAATGCCCAGCAATTTGGCAAAGAGGGGCTCGGAATTGGCGGCGATGAGAATCCATTGCCCATCGGCTGTCGGATAGGCGTTGGACGGCGCGGCGGTGGCGATCGCGCCACCCGTCGGCTGCTTGACCTTGCCCAATGCGCCAAATTCGGGAAGCATTCCCTCCATCAAACTGAGCACGCTTTCGGTCAGCGCGACGTCCACCATTTGAAACCTGGGGTCTGCGCCAAAACTCTCCCGGCGCCAGAGGGCGGAGACGATGCCGAAGGCGGCATATAGTCCCGCCAGCGAGTCACCGATGCTGACGCCTACACGAACCGGCGGCAGCCCATAGGTTCCGGGGGGATGGTTCGTCAGATGTCGGATACCACCGATCGCTTCGCCGATCACGCCGAAGGCGGCCTGATTGCGTCCCGGCCCACTTTGGCCATAGCCCGAAACATGCGCGACGATCAGCCCCGGCTGGCGCTCACGCAGCACCTCCGGGGCAAGTCCCATCTTGGCGAGTTGGCCGGGGCGAAAATTCTCCACGACTACGTCGCAGTGCTCGACAAGATCGAGCAGAACCTGACGACCGGCGGGGGTCTTGAGGTCGAGCGCGACACTACGCTTGTTGCGCCCGTGAACCGACCACCAAAGCGACCGCCCGTTGACCTGGGCGCCCCATTGTCGCACCGGATCCCCCTGTGGCGGCTCGATCTTGATGACCTCGGCGCCCAGATCCCCAAGCAGGCGTGTACAGAAAGGCGCGGCAACGAAATGGCCGATCTCCAGCACGCGGATGCCCGAAAGGACACCCCCTTCGCCGCCCTGCTCGTCGCTCATGCGCCCACCGCATCCTTCGCAGCGCCGCTCAACGCCTTGTAATTGCTGATCCGGTCGGGATCGATCTCAAGGGGCCGGCGATAGGATGGATCGAGGCGATCCCGGCTGGGCTGCGGAGCCGTTTCGGCGACCTTGAACTCGAATGGTTGCAGGCAATCGTAATTTGCGCCGCCTTCCGGGGTCTTCGATCCTTCGACCGTATTGATGGAAGGCGCCACCCAGTCCACGATATATTCGCGCGCGACGATACCCCATTTGCCCTTCCGCTTTTCCATGCGGTCAATGTAGCGGCCGCCAATGGCGCTGAACGGGGCTCCCGTCTTGTTCATGCCGGAATAGGACAGATATGTTTCACAATGCGCGACATCGCCGTCGATCCAGGCGAGGTGATTGCCGATCATGTGCTGAGTCGCGCTATGATTTTCTGAATGCATCTTGCGCACCCAGGACCAGAATTCGTCCGGCGATCCGACGAACATGTTGTGATCGTCGATCGCGTCTTCATGATAGGCGGACATCACCATCTCCCTGTCGAGACGATCGACGCCACGGCAGTACCGGTTCACCACGTCCAGAATTTCCTGCCGATCCATAAGATAGGTCAGCTTTTCCTGCATCTCCTCAAGCGTCATCATATGCTGCTTCTCCGGTTCCAGTCTGCTGCGCGCTCGATGCGATCGAGCAGCCGGTGAGTTTTGACGGCATCATCAAAGGTCGGAGCGATCGAAGAACCGGTGGTGAGGTCTTCATGGACCGCGCGGTAGGCATGCGCGACGGCGTCGGAATATCCCAAGGGATCGGTCGGCAGCAGCCGATATTGCGCCGGAACGGTCAGATCATCGGTCGGCCCGGTGCCTTGGCGACCGCTTATCCGCACATGGCCATATTGAAGATGACCGCTGTTGCCTTCCACGATGAGAACCCCATCTCTCCCGTTGATTTCCCAACGGAATCCACATTCTGGCGCATCGCCTCCGCGATACTGAAGCGCAACGACCGCGCCGCTGTCCAATATACCGCCGACCGCAATCTGGTCTGGAGCTGTAGCGTCAACGCTCCCGTCCGCATCGACGAGCTTCACCAACGGGTAGCGCGTCGCCAGGCTGGCATGAAGGCGCGAGAAATCGCCGAGAACCCAGGTGAACATGTCGACCATATGGCCGAACGGAATGCTCAGCATCGTCGCCCCGCTCGTATCGTCCAGCACATAGGCCATGCCGGCCATGGCGGCACCGCCCCAGGGAAATCCGCCCGCACCGATCACATTGGACGAAATCACCTCGCCAACATAACCCTTCCGGACCAGATCGCGCAGGTAGCGGATAGCCGGTGCACTCCGACCCTGCAGGCCCACAAAGGCTCTGACGCCGCGTTCCTCGGCGGAGGCCGCGATCGCGCGCCCTTCGTCCAAATCCTTGCCGAGCGGCCATTCGCAGTAGACCGCCTTGCCCCGATTTAGGGCCTGAGCGACCAGTTCCTTATGATGCGGCACCTTGACGGTGACGACCACCAGGTCGATGCCCGGCTGCGCGGCAAGTATGGCAGGATCGTCCGTGGCGAAGCCAATGTCATGAGCCTCACCCGCGGCTTGAGCACTGCCCGGCGTCGAAGCGGACAGCGCCCGGATCACAAAACGATCCGGCATGGCGCGAAGTGCCTCGAAATGGGCCGTGGCGGCCCAGCCTCCCTTGGCGCTCAATCCAATGAAGCCAACGCCTAGCGGTGCTGCGGTCCCAGGCATCTATCCGGCCACCCGCGAACCGGGCGTGAAGTTCACATGGAGGCTTTCAAGCGCATGGATCTGGAAATGCTCCATAAACCTTGGTGCTGGATGATTTTCAGATATGCGGATGTCCTTCAATCGTTCCAGCAGGCGGTTGATCGCCACCCGCATCTCCATGCGCGCAAGCTGGTTACCGACGCAGAAGTGAATGCCTCGACCGAAAGCCAGATGGTTCCGAACGCCCTTGCGGTCGATGTCGATCTTCTCGGGACATTCCCATTTCGCCTTGTCATAATTGCCCGCTAGGTAGCTGACTTGGACCACCGTTCCCTTGGGGATCTCCACACCGCACAGTTCGGTGTCCTGCGTCGTATAGCGATATTGATGCGGCACCGGGGCATGGGCGCGCAGCATCTCTTCTATCACGGCCGGAATCAGTGCGGGATCGGCGATCAGCCGCGCCTTCAACGCCGGATCGCTCAGGATCATATACATGGCGCTTGTGATGCCCGTGGTCGTGGTCTCGTTGCCTGCGACAAGGATGAGCTGCGCGATCATCAGCAGCTGGCCCATCGTCAGCTTTTCGCCGTTCACCTCCGCATGCACGAGCCGGCTCAGCATATTGTCATTGGGCGCCGCTTCATATTCGCGCGCGCGGGCCGCCAGATAATTCTGCATGTCGATCATGCGATCCGTCAGCATGAGCTCGCGCTCCGGAGGACAGTTGGGGTCGTTGCGATCCACCCAAGCCGTCGACCAGAGCTTGAACTGCTCATAATCTTCCCGGGCAACGCCAAGCTGGTCGGAAATAATGTACATCGGCAGGTGAACGGCAAATCCCGAACTCAGGTCGGTCTCACCCTGCTCGATAAATCCGTCAATCAGCTCGTCTACGAGGTTTAACGCATAGGGTTCAAGCTTCTTGACATAGCTTGGCGTGAACACTTTATCGACCAATGCCCGGTGAAGGCCGTGTTCCGGCGGGTCGGCGAACGCCAGCACATGCTCTTCGGGCCAGCCGCGCTCGCGATAACGCTTCGCCACCTCTTCGGACACCGACGTCTGCCGGTTGATCATGATCGGCGTCTTGCTCGAAAAGATCCCGGGATTGCTGTTGACATAATTGATGTCGTCATAACGGCTGACGATGTACATCCCCGTACCGGGGTCCCGGTATACCGGCGCTTCTTCCAGCAACCGATTTAGGAAAGGGAAAGGGCATCGCTGCACTTCACCCGATGTGTAGCTACCCAGGTCATCCTTCACGGTTTCCATATTCCTGCTCCACTGACTGCCGGTTCCGACTTTCTTGCGAAGTCGTTCGGACGTCATTCAAAACTTACTGGTTCGTCCTAGCAGACGCGCTGCATGCAGCCTGTCACCGAGCACCGGGACAGCGCGCACTAATCATGCGGCCAGAGCGGACGCACCGCTCTGGGCAACTTGCTCATCCTGATCGGGCAGCACTCCCGATACTCCGATGGCGCCGACACAATACCCGTCCTGCCGGAGCGGGATGCCCCCACGAAACGGATAAATTCCTGCTATCGCGGTCATCGACGGCAGAGCGGCGACGGCTTGTTCCAACGCGGCGGTGGACATGTTGAGTTCTACCGCCGTGCGCGCCTTTCCCTCGGCTACCCGCAACGAGATGAGCGGCGCATCTTCAAGCCGATCCAGACGCAGCAGATGGCCGCCTTCATCGACGATGCAGATCGTCACCGCAAAGCCGCCTGCCGCTGCGGCCGCATGCGCTTTGGCCATGATCCCATCGATCTCGGCGGGTGTGAGACGCGGTCGAAAAAGCATAGTCATTCCTCTCCCGCCGCCAAGGGCGCCGTGCTCATGCCTTCACCTTCTCCGTCCAGCGGCGCCGTCCGGTACATGTCCAGGATGAAGGCGTCGATTTCCCTGTCTGTCCTGCTGCGTGCCAACTCGCACATATATTTCGCATCTTCCCCCACAGGGTAGCGCGTTTCGGGCGTCTTCACCTTCAAGGCGTGAAGCACCACCGCAGCAAGAGCATCGGGAGAGGTAAATTTCTCGGCAGCCAGACCTTCGTCAGCCCTGTACTTCATCTGTCGGTAAAGCCGCCCGTAAAGGGCTGCCTCTTCCTCCGGCAGATGGGTTATCACCTGCGCGAGCGATGCCTGGCTGCGCCGCATCATCTGGGTATCAAGAGCGCCCGGCTGCATAAGCACGACATCGACGCCCCAGGCGCTCGCCTCCTGCCGCATGACATCGACCAACCCTTCGAGTGCAAACTTGGAAGCGACATAACTCGCCATTACGGGTGTCGCGACGACACCCGACCAGGACCCCGTCAATATGATGCGACCCCGCGTCCGCCTGAGCGCGGGCAGGCATGCCTGATAGACAGCGAGATTGGAGAAACAGTTGATCTCCATCGTACGACGGAACACGTCCAAGGGGGTCATTTCGGCCGGAGCGAAGGGTGCCACGGCAGCGCAAATGACGACTGCGTTCAACGACCCGAGTTTGCTTATCAGACGCTCGACTTGCGCCCGGAGCTCCTCGGGATGGGAAAGGTCGGCATGTTCCAGCGCCGCGCAGTCTGGGAATGCCTTGGAGAAGGGGAAGATCGCTTCGGGGCGCGAAACGGTTGCAGCCACCTGGTAGCCCGCCTCCAGTAGCGCTTTCGTGACCGACAGGCCCATCCCCCCGTTCCCACCGATCACGAGGGCGGCGGGCGCGGTCAAAGCTGCCTTCCCTGGCGCATCAGCCTCACAGCGATTCTCTAACGAGAGCAAGCGTACCATGGTCCTCGACCGCGGTGGAGACCCGGAGCAGCGCCACGGCCATTGTCTCCCAGCCATAGCTTTCCGGCGGACAAGTCAACCATCCGATATACAGCGTCCAGAGGGCCGCGCGCCTATGCTCGGTCCAGAGCACTTCGGGTGAGGGAGGTGTCCGCACGCCCAATTCGATCAGCTTGTCGCGGTAATATTCAAGCAAAGCCCGCTCATACGCGCGTCGCTCCGCAATCGATAACGCGGTGTTGATGATATAGGTGACGTCGTGAAGCGCGAAGCCCTTCACGCATAACTGCCAATCATGCAGACCCACACTGCCGTCCGGCATGCGATAGGTGTTGCCGATATGAAGATCCCCATGGAGCAACGTCTGCGGCAAGGTTGCCTGATGCTGCTTGTTCGCGCACATGCCCGCGAACAGTTCGCGTTCGGTGGTACCCAGCCGCTCCAGCAATTCCCGCTTGAATTTGTGAAGCTCCAACTGACTGCGAATGCCTTCTTCAGGAATGACGCTTCGCATATGGTCTTCCACGCCGCCGCGGAGATGGGTTTCGACCCAGGCCATATCTCCAACGAACCGGTCGCTTTCCCAAAAGGTCGCATGAACCTTGGCGATGGCGTCGAGTATGCGCTTTACATTCTCGACGCCCACCGCATCGAGATTGCTCGGGAAGGTCGCCCCCCGTTGCGTGACGTCCTCCATGATTAGCAGGTAGCGCTTCGTCGCCCGATCGAAGTAGCCACCAAGCGAGCCCGGGGCCTCGATGGCAAGGGACGGCCTTATGCGGTTATAGAAATTTACCTCATTCGCGAATAATCCGTCGAGCTGACAGTACCACGCATCCGTGCCCTTTTTGCGCGGATCGAAGGATAACTTAAGGATGACGTCACGGGGCAGGTCAGCCGGAGAACCATCCGAATAATCAAGTGTTGCCGTAGCCCGCGCCGATGTCGAAACATCTCCGTCGCCATATTCGTGCGACTTGACGATCGACACGCCACCGACAGTGGCGCCGGGAACCACTTGACTGACAATATCGCTGAGAAGACCCGGAGTCAGTTCATAGGGAGAGGGAGGTATTTGCATCAGAAGACTCCTTGGATTATTCGAACAGCGCTGCCAGTATGTCGAGACTCCCCGAGAGCAGTTGAAGCCGGCTTTGTTCGAAATCTCGCGCCTCGGCTTCCGACAGAGGCGTGTCATAGGTCAGGCGGCGCTCGACGAGGGTCGGACCTTCGCCACTGACGGGGTAGAGCTGCATCGCGCCATAGACATTATAGACCGGCAGGGGCAATTCGCCGATAACGTCATATTCCTGGACCCAAACCCGATCATCCATGCCCGTGAGTACTTCATCGAAATAGCTCCCGTCGGAATAGGTTACTCTCCGCCTCACGCCGATCGTGAGCCCGTCACCGCCCTCCAGTGTTATTTTTGGATGATGCTCAATCCATTGTGAATGCGAACCGAAGTCGCGGATCGCCGCCCAGATCTGGGCGACGGGTGCATTGATTATCCTACGCGCGCGCACCGTGGGCATTAGAACTGTTCCTCATTTATGTACGTTATTGAGCCGTCATTCCGCCGTCGACGGGTATCGCAGCTCCAGTAATGAAGGACGCGTCGTCGCTGGCGAGAAATGCTACCACAGCAGCGATTTCGCTGGGTTCGGCAAAGCGTTTTAAGGCGTGCTTATCTGCCCAGGCTTCCACCATCCCTTCCTCCATGAACGAAAGGGCCAGGGAAGTCAGAACACCGCCCGGACATAGCGCGTTGACGCGAATGTTATGGCGGCCATATTCCAATGCCGCAGACCGAGTCATGCCGACTACCGCGGCTTTGGAGGCCGCATAGATGGACAAGGTTTCAAAGCCGATGAGAGCGGCAACTGACGCGATGTTGACGATGGCCCCGCCTCCCCCCGCGACCATTGAAGGCAGGACATGCCGCATAGCCAACCAGCAAGCCCGCAAATTAACATCGATCACCCGAGCGAAATCTCGTTCCTCGCCGTCAGCCAGCAAGGCGGGCACACCGTCGATTCCCGCATTATTCACTAAGATGTCGATCCGGCCCCAACGCTGCTCGATGTCGCACAGGGCAGCCCTCAGCACGGACGAATCGGCAACGTCGCCGATACTCCCACATGCCTGATTGCCGATTGCCTCCGCCACGGCTTTCACCCTCTCGTCCAGATCGATGCACATAACCTGTGCACCTTCTTCCGCGAGACGGCGCGCTGTTGCCTCTCCGATTCCTTGCGCCGCGCCCGTCACCACGGCGACCCTCCCCTTCAGACGCGGCGCCCTAGAAGTCGTAGCGGTCATCGCAACGTCCAGCCGCCATCGGCGGCAAAGCTCCCGCCGGTGAGGAAACTGGCCGAATTCGACGCCAGAAAGACGATAACGTTTGCGATCTCCTCCGGCGTCCCGGGGCGTGGTATCGGCAGCCCCGAAGCAAATTGCAGGATTGGAGCGAAAGCCTCCTCCCCCCCATCGGGTCGCACCATCGGCGTGTCGACCAATCCGGGGTGAACGGAATTCACTCGTATTTTATCCTTAGCGAGATCGAGCGCGGCCACCTTCGTCATACCCGTCACGGCAAACTTGCTCGCTGTATAGGCAATAGCCCCCCATTCGGCTTTCAAGCCCGCGACGGACGAGACGTTCACAATTGCACCTCTGCCAAAGCGAATCATGGAAGGCACAACCGCCTTCATGCCGAGAAAGCAGGAGACCTGATTGACATCGATCGTACGCCGGTAATCCACCTCGCTCACTTCGTGCAGAGGCGCCGGAGGCAGAGCTATCCCGGCGTTGTTCACGAGGATGGAAATCGGACCGAACGCATCTTCCGCTATAGAAACAGCGGCGCTCCAGTCACAAGCGTTGCTGACATCATGAGCCGCAAACCGAGCGGCCTCGCCAATTTCTGCGGCGACGCACGCGCCTTCGGCCTGCTTCACGTCCGTCAGGACAACCTTGGCTCCAAGAGCCGCCAGCGATCTCGCCGCTGCGGCGCCGATCCCACCGGCCGCTCCGGTGACAATGGCAACCTCGCCCAGCAATGTTTCGGCGTTCATGCCATTTCCTTTGCCGGGGGCCAATTCTGGATCCGCCCCCGGTTTGTCATTAAAAACGATAGCTGAAGTTCGCGCCGAACGTGCGCGGCTCGCCGGTGAAGCGTACGGCGCCGTCGCCGGAAGAAGCCACCGAATTCCAATAATATTTGTTCGTCAGATTGCGGCCATAAATGCTGACCCGCCATCCATTGATGGACTCCACGCCCAACCTGGCATCCAGCAGAGTGTAGGACGGCATGGCGAAAGCGGGATTTTCCCCAAGATCAGCATAGGTCTTATCGCGATAGGTCACGGTCCCGCCAATAAAGGGTGTCAGGTTTCCCCCTGTATCAAACTTATATTCCGCATCGAGATTAGCTGACCAAGGTGGAGCATAGTTAAACTCCTTGCCCGAAAAATCGAGCGGCTGACCAGCGAAGTCAAACCCAACGTAATTTTCCACCTTGGTTTTGATATAGGTGACCCCGCCGCTGAGACGTAGCCCCCCAAATTGCGCCGTAATTTCCAAATCCGCGCCATCGACGGTCGATTTGGGAATGTTCACCAGTGTAGCTGTAACGAGCGCACCCTGCAGGACTGGCAGAAATGAGAAGAACTGCTTGTTCACATAGTCATAGTGAAAAGCCGAGAGGTTCAGCTGGACGTGATTATCCAGCAGCGTCAGCTTCGCGCCAGCCTCATAGGAAGTCAGCTTTTCCTGCTTCACCGGCTGGATGACGGAATTGAACAGGTTCACGATGACAGGAAAGGTTCCTGCCTTGAAACCGCGGCTCACTGAACCGTAAAGCAGTACGTCGTCCGTTACTTTGTAATTGATGGCGCCCCGCCAGGCAACATTATGTTCCTTCTGCTGGCCGTCGGCAAAAATTGGCAAGAATGTGGGAGCCGTACCTCCATCATCGATCGTGATGCATCCGCCGGAAACATAGGCAGCAGCCAGCGCCGGATTGATTGCTCCAACGATAGCCTGCGAGACACCTCGGATACCTGGCGTGCCGCCCCGATCGAACGTGCAGCCGCTGATCGTCTGCTTCGTCTCGGTGTAGCGCGCACCGGCAGTAAGGGTCAGCCCGTCGATCACCTCGTAGTCCACGCTACCGAACACTGCCGCAGCGCGCTGGGTTAGATCATATATCCATTCGGCAGGAGAGTTGGGCGGAAACCCGGTATATCCGACATAGGAGTTGGCGACGCCTTCGGTGATGTCATCCTTGCCGTAGCTTGCACCCAACACGAAGTTGAGACCGATGTCCTTGTAGTTGCCTGCGATCCGGATTTCCTGATTGAAGGACTTGATGTCGGCCTTCGCAGTCGCGGGCTGCATGGGAACGGCGGTGCCATCTTGGTCATGCGGCGAGCGAAAGCGCGTTTTAATGTAGTTCGTTATGGAGGTCAACGTCAGCTGATCGGTAACATCATAATCGGCGCGAAGGACACCCTGGTAAGTATAGTTGTCCGCTCGCGTGTCATAACCCGAGTCGAAATCGGCATCGCGGGCGTTCGTCGGCAAATTGTCCCGATACAGCAGGAACGGCTGTGCGGAAGGCGCAGCCGGATTCACAGGCTGGATGAGGAATGCCTGGGCTTGCTGCTGCTCGCTGCGGTCTTTAGCCGCATTCAGATTGACCGAAACTTTGAGCCTATCCGTGGGAGTCCAGTCGAGGAGCAACCGCCCTGCAATTTTGTTTTGATCGCCGTTCTTTTGATCATTTAGATAATAACCGCGCTGCCAACCACCGAACTGCGTGGTCTGAACGGCGAGGCGCGCTCTCAACGTGTCTGAAAGCGGACCACTGACAAAGCCTTCGGCATTGGTTTCATCCCAATGATTAACGTCAATCCGAAAGCCTGCAGAAAGCTCCGCTGTCGGCTTTGCCGCAATCACATTGATGGAGCCACCAGTCGCATTCTGGCCGAACAGGGTTCCTTGCGGCCCCTTGAGCACCTCGACCCGTTCGACGTCGAGGAACAAGGCTTGCCCCATAACAGGATAAGGAATCGCAGCTTCGTCGATGTATGAACTTACAGTTGGAGGCGCTGATGCCTGAAAGGAGTTGAAGTTTACGCCGCGCAGCGAGAAGACCGGCGGACCGAACACGCTGGTAGAGGCCGTAAATCCAGGCACAACCGCGCCGAGCCCCTCTGCATCGACGACCCCGGCGCTCTGAAGCTGCGTAGCGGAGGCGACCGAAACGGTGACGCCCACATCATTCAGCCGCTGCTCGCGCTTTTGCGCAGTAACGATGATTTCGCCAAGTCCGGTTTCTTGAGAGGCCGGCTGCGCAACTGGGGCGGGCGCGCCCGCAGATTGAGCGTTAGCCTGCCCACTAACCGCCATAGACCAGCAGCACAGGGCGGCGATTGCTGCAGATGTATAAAAATCCTGTTTCATTCATCCCCTCCTGGAATACCCCTATTTGGGGTCTGAAGAGCAGCTTATGCGGCTAGTCGATCACGCGATGTCACCTGACGGGGTGACTTTGTCCAGCCCCGCTCAAAAAGGCGGCTCTGAGATGCTGTTGGCCGCGGCGTTTGCTGCACGATACAATCCTGATTGCAGGATCGCATTTATCCTGCAATCAGGCGATGAACGAACCAGATTTCTAAACATCATGCGACATCCTCTCCTTCGTCGTTACCCAATGCAAGAAACGCTGCAGAGGATAGAAGGCGTAATGGGGTCGGCCCAGCGAATTCTCCATGGCTTCGCCCAGAGCAACGTCTTTACGCCGACCGGCGGCTCGGCCGTTTCCGATGCGTTGGCCGAAGCAATATCCCTGCCCGCCAGCAACTGGCTACGCCACGTCGTAATCTGGTTTGGTGCATGACGCGGAACCAGCGATCGAGATTTTCGTGCGCGGAGCGAGTGATAGAGCGCTTGAGCGTTACCTGGCCAGCCAGACAGATGGCCGCCGTCGTTCTACCAACGGGTCTTCGCGCTCCATAAGCGCCCGCGACACTTCGCCATGTTCAACAGATTATGCAGGCGCATCAACGCCTACCAAAAGATATCCGAATCTGCCGCGCGCTGGGAGGCTCCGCCGGACATGGCCTTGCAGCCCGAATGGCCACGAAAAGTCCGGCGCAAAACCGCCAATCTCAACAGCAAACAGAAGCCTGGCCCCTCGGCTCAGGCGGTTCAGACCCGACTATTCTGATCCGGTCCTCGTTGAAGCCCATGGCGGCGCTGGAATAGCATCTTCGCCGCCGATGCGATCAAAATCGCCGCCAGCATGGGCAGTAGCGCAGCTTCGGGCACGATGCCGAGCAGCCGACCACCAACGAAGCTGCCTACGATCGGGCCCAGCGCCATGATGATGACGAACATGCGATGCCGTCCGATCACCGCGAAGCTGCTGTCGCGGCTGTAGCGCGCGAACCCCGCGATCATCGTGGGCAGGCTGATCGCGAGCGACAGGCTGCCAGCCAGCTTCACGTCGACACCGAACAGCAGGATCAGCGTCGGGATCAGCAACTCGCCGCCGGCAACCCCAAGCAGCGCTGCAACGATGCCGATCGCAAAACCGCCAAGAATGCCGACAATGATCCGCATCATCCCGTCGGCGACCAGACTGTGGCCGCCGCTCAGGCCTTGACCGAACATAAGCACCATCGCGATCCTCACCAGGAGGATGCCGATCAACCGGTGCAAGTTTTCCGGCCGCAGGCCGATTGCCCATCCGGCGCCGAACCAGGCTCCCGCAAGGCTTCCGGCAAGCAGGTTGAGAATGACCGGCCAGTGCGCGGCGATCTCGGCGAAGGGAACGGTGCCCATGCGGAACGGCAGCGCGGTCGCCACCACGATCAAACTCATGGCCTTGTTGAGGATCCGGCAGTGAAGGTCGTGACGGGATTGCGGACCGTCAGCACGTCAGTTTGCGTCATTGATCCGTCCTGCCAGTTTGAGAAGGTCGCCACGTCATTCGAGAAGTCCAAGAGCGCGCGCCCGCTCCTTCTCGCGGCGCACGCCTTCGGGTGCCCATGACAGACCACCGCGGGCCGTGGGTTCCCGTAGATCGCGCGAAAGCCATGTCGCGAGTTCCCGCAACGTCGCATCGGGATGCGTGCGAACCCTGTCCGCGAGTAACCGCGCGACGCGGGTATCGGGCGGCAAGCGCCCTGCTTTGTCGAGAATGGAAGGGTTTGCATGGCCAGCGCGCACCAAAGTGCGGCAGGCCTTGACCAGCGTCCGTTCCGAGAAGGAGCGGACTGGTGGCGAGATTGCCTGCAACTGCCTTACCACCAGCTTCCACGGCAGATGCGGGCGCAGACGCTCGACCGTCGGCAACCATCGATGCCGCCCATCGAGCAAATCATTGAGATAGCGCTCCCGATGACCATAGCGGATATCAGCGATGGCGCGCGTGTCGCGCGCGCGCATCTTGGGGTTGTCGGGTTTGGCGCCCCGCGCGACCGCGGCCTTCAGCCCCGCCCGTGTTCGCTCCCGGATGAGCGCCCTTTCGAACTCCGCAAACGCGCCCAGCATCTGGGTCATCAACATGCCTTGCGCGCTGCCGGTGTCGATCGGGTCATTGATGGACCGGAAATGGGCGCCCTTCTTCCTCAGCATCTCCACGACCTCCAGCAAATGCGACAGCGAGCGCGCGAGGCGGTCGATGCGGACCACCAGCAGCGTGTCGCCCTCCCCTGCCCTTCCGATGGCGCGTGCCAGCTGCGGACGCTCGCGGCTCGCGCCGCTGGCCTTGTCTTCAAAGATGATGGCGCACCCCGCCGCCCGCAGCGCATCGAGTTGCGCAGCGGTATCCTGCTCGTCCGTCGAAACCCGCGCATAGCCCAAGATAGCCAATTCGATTTCGCCCGATCTGCCGTTTGGCCCGTTTTGTCACAAATAGGGTAACGGGGGCAACCGGTCGGTTGCTCCCGTTACGCAGGTTCTATTCGGGAATGCTCGAGGGAATCGAACCGCTGACAGTGCGCCCGCACGTCGCTCCCGACTATGAGGTACAAGACGGCGGCAACGCCGCTCGATCAACCGCCAGTCGGCGCATGCCTTCATAGTTCTGGCCCCATAGACCAATGCGTTGCCGGGCCGCCTGCTGCATCAGCTTCACATAGGCACCGCCAGAATATCGCCGATAATCTACGGCATAGCCCTGCGCGACCATTGTGGCTGCGAGGCTCGCCCCATTTTTCTTCAGGCGACATGAGAGGTTCAGTCGACCATAGCTGGTTGCGGGGCTGCGACACTGCTGTTCCTGGCGAAGCGCGACATCAAACAAGCTGGCTGCACACTCGACGCCCCCATCGCGCTGAACCAGACCTGCCATCGTCTGCGCTGACAGCCGCTTGAGCTGTGGAAGATCATCGTCCGGCGCATCAATCCCAACAGTGCGAACCGTTGATCCCGCTACCTCCAGCGTATCACCATCAATCACTCGGGGTGCTGGATCGATTAATCGCAGCGACGCAATTCGTCCGATCTGCTGCTTTTGCTGTGCCAAGGCATAGACCGACACCGCACCAAACATCAGCGCAAGCATGACCCGTTGATGGTTGGGAAGCCCAGGAAACAGCTTCACTGCGAACGGATCTCACGCAAAAGGTCATTCCAGTCGCCAGAGTGCGGCGGCAGCTTCACATCGAGCTGCCGCCCCTTGTCAGTGAGATGCGGCTCCGCGCGTTCAATGGCGCGCTCTGCCTCACCGCCATGCTGGCTATAGATGATGATCTTGTGGATGCTCTCGGGAATGGTGATGGCCTGATATCGTTCGATCCCCAACACCGGCCACACGAAGGTTTCCGGCTCCAGCATGTTCATGACGCTCGCGGCGTCCTCAACCCCTTCTGCGAGCCGCAATATGCCATCGGCAGGAATTCCACCCCATCGTACGGCGCCACCACCAGGGTTTCCCAACAACCTCTTGGGCTTGGTGATCGCAGCCTTGCCCTTCCCGTCAGCCTGCAAAAAGGTGCGGTGGATGGCGACCACACCGATATCTTCTTCAACCGGAACAATGAGAGCAGGCGCAAAAGCCTTGTCCTCACCGCCGCCAAACTGACAGCGTGCATCAAAGCGGGCGGTGATGCCCGTCGGCACGATCGCCCGACCGCGGATATACCGTTCCGCGAGACTGCCGATGAAGGGATCGGCAAAGCGCCACGTAGATAGCGCCAGCTTATTGAAGTCGGCCTTCCCTCCCTCATGGCGTCGGCCAGGATCATGGCCAGCCGGCGGAGCGAATTGGCCGGTGCGCAGCGCTTCGACAATGGCATCGGAGGTGCAGCCGGCGAAGCAGTGAAAGAGCACCGCTTTGCGGCCGACCCGGACCGACAGGCTGGGATCGCCATCGGCATGGGCGGGACAGCGGCACATGGCGTAATCACCCTGCCATTTGCCGCCAAGCTGTCGGACGATGCGTTCGGCATCTCGTGCCACCGCGTCGGGATTGCGACCGCTCACTGGACCTCCTCTCACTTGCCACTTACCCTAAGGCTAATAAGAATAACGTCACGATACCAGCGATATATATATAAATCGCTGCATGAGGTAAAATGGAACTCGAACTGATCCTGGAACGCGAACTCACATCCCATCGCCCGGTCGCGGGCACGATCACCGACATTCAGGTGCATCAACGGGATGACGATGGCAAGTGGTACATCAACGTCCGGGTCAGCTGGCGCGGTTCGACGCCCTACCATGTCGCACTCTACGATAAGAAAAGAATCCGTTTATATTCAAAGATTTCATCAGCCATTCGCCATATTGTGAATGCCTATGGCTACAGCGCGATGATTGGCGTCAATCCATCGCCCCAATGGAACGATCCATCCCGTTTCTGAAATCGAAAAACCAGATAATCCCGTAGTTTCAGGAATTTGCTTCATCGGGGCAGGCTAGGCAGTGCCCTGAAAGCGACTTAAGCTGTTTTTCCATAGAGGTGAAAACATGCGAAATCGCTTGTCTATTTCCTTCGGCGTTGCTGCATGCCTTTTGACGTGTGCTACGCCCTATTCGGCCAAGGCCGCCGACAGCACATGGGCTTGTGAGGTGCTGCTGTGCGCGAGCAATCCAGGCGGCTGGATGCAATATGCGCAGTGCGTGCCTCCTATCCGCAAACTGCTGCGGAGCCTTGCCCTGGGCGGGAGCTTTCCGACATGCACCGCCGGCGGTGTCAGGGCGGCGAAGTACAGTGAGCCGAAAAATGGGCGACCCGGCGCTGTCGTCATGACGATGCAAGATGGCAGCCGACAGACCTATTTTGTCCCGACACAAGCGGAGGTGGCGCAAGCCGAGGCCTCCGCCATCCCGGGTGGGCCGCAATAATGCAGTTCACGACCGCCGCGATCCTGGGATTGGCAGCACAATGCGCAAGCGGCGTTGCCCCATCCACGATTGCAGCCGTGGTGCATACCGAAAGCAAAGGTTATCAGTTTGCCCTCAACGTCAACGGTGTGGCCCGGCAACCCGATCGCCCGACCAATGCGGCGGATGCGGCGCGCATCGCGCGCAGCTACATCGCCAAAGGCTATTCGGTTGATCTTGGCCTTGGGCAGATCAACTCCAACAATATGAATGCGCTCGGTCTTACATGGGTCAGCGTGTTCGATCCCTGCACCAATATCAGCGCGGCCGGACAGGTGCTTGCGGGCAATTACCATCGGGTCCGCGACGGCAGGATGCCCCAGGAGGCCCTGCGCATCGCTCTCTCGATGTACAATACCGGCAGCCAGATTCGCGGTTTTCGCAACGGCTATGTGCATCGTGTGCTGAGCAACGCTGGCGTCGCCAATGGTGTGACCCCTGTTGCCTATGCCGCGCCGATAAGCGCCGCAGAAGGCGTCAAGGAGAGCCAGCCCCCAACGACGACGCTGGCCGAGCTTGCCGCTGAAAATATGGCCGATGCCGGGCCGACACCGGCGGCATCACCACCGCCCGCCTGGGACGTCTTCTCCCGCGCGGCTTTCGAGCATGCCCGCCACGCGGAAATAGGAGGAAGCTGATGAAATTGAGCGCAGTCTCGCAAATACACCCGTGGCCGGTACGATCGTCCGTCCAGCGCTATGCAAGGGGCATGTCACCACTGCAACGCAGGGTGACGTCATTTGCCGCCATAGCCGCTATCGTCAGCATTGCGACGCTCCTCTCTCCCGACCCCGCTTTTGCCCAATCTGCTAATCTGGAGGGCTTCGCCAATAATGTGCTCAGCCTACTCAGCAATGGCCTGCTGCGCGCCTTGGCGGTGATCGCGGTCATCATCGCGGGCGCGGGATGGCTAATGGGGCGGGTCAACACCGGTGGCCTTGTCACGGTGATCATCGGGATTGCGATCATCTTTTCCGCGCCGTGGATCGTGGATCAGATCGCAGGCTCCGCCTGATAGCCAAGCGGCTCGACACGATGCCGGGCCGCCATTTTCTGAGAGCCAGGAGGACCGCTTGGGCGAGGAGAGAGAAGAAATAGCGCGCAACACGCTGTTCCTGGCAGTGACGCGCCCTGCCCTATGGGCCGGTATCCCAATTGAGGCCGCCGTGCCGATCCTGTTGGTTTCGGCGATCGTTCTCATCGGCACCAATAATCCGATCTATGCCCTCATCACGGCGGCTGTCTGCTATGGCCTCGCCCGCATCGTGGTGCGTCAGGATGTGAATGCCTTTCGGCTGATTTTCCTGTTCTTCCGCACCAAGGCGGCGAACCGCAACCGGACCTTCTGGGGCGGATCGAGCTACACCCCCCTTCCCCTCAAGGGCATCGCGCGCAAGGGCTTCGGCCGCCATGGCTAGTGCCCATCGCCTCTCAGCCCAGGTGCCGTTGAAGGTCGCGCTCAAGGAAGTGATGCCGACCAAGTTTCTGCCTTATGCCCGGCATATCAACGACCAGATGATCATGCTCGATTCTGGCGCCATTATGCTCAGCTTCGAGTTACAGGGGCGCGCCTTCGAAACCGCCGATGTTCGCGACCTCAACGATTGGCACGCCAAATTGAATGGCATGCTCCGCAACCTCCATGATGACCGCCTCTCCATCTGGACGCATCTTGTAAGAGCGCGGGTCGAACAATATCCCGGCGGCAATTTCCGATCGAAATTCGCCAGCGATCTGGATGCCGCCTATTTCGGTCGGATCAACCGCGAGCGGATGTTCATCAACCGCTTCTTTGTCACCCTGCTGGTGCGCCCTTCTGCGCATGGCGCCGACAAGCTCATTCATCTCTTCCGGTCCAAAGGCAGGAATGACGCGGCCGCCAATGCAGTCGATCAGAATCTAATCGAGTTCCTGGAAGACAAGGCCCGGGATTTCGAGAAGCTGATGGCCCGCTGCGAGCCACGCCGCCTCGCCATCTATGGGCAGCGCGGCCTTAAATTCTCCGAACCGCTGGAAGTCGCCGAGATGGTGATGACCGGCCGCTATCGCCGCGTGCCGATCATTCGCGGTCATCTGGGCAGCGCACTCTATCGGCAGCGGGTCATTTTCGGGGGAGAGACCGTGGAAGTCCGCGATGCGGATCGCAGTTCGTTCGGCGGCATATTCGGAATTCGCGAATATCCCGCCTTTACCACGCCTCGCCAGTTTGAATCCCTCCTCGCCGTCGATTTCGGGTTCGTCCTCACCCAATCCTTCACCTTCCTTGGCCGCGCCACCGCAGCGGAGCGCTTTCGCCTGCGGCAGCGTCAGATGGAGAATGCCGACGATCGGGCTATCAGCCAGATGCACGATCTGGTCGATGCGGCCGACGATCTCATGTCGAACCGCTTCGTGCTCGGCGACCATCATTTTACCCTGGCCGTCTATGGCGGCAGCCTTAAATCCCTGCGCGATCATATGTCGATCGCGCGTGCCGCGCTTGCAGACACAGGCATGGTGGCAGCACGCGAGGGGGCCGCCCTGGAAGCCGCCTATTGGAGCCAGCTTGTCGGCAATTTTGCATGGCGGGCGCGGCCGGCGCCGATCACGTCGCTCAATTTCGCGGCCTTCTCGCCCTTCCATACCTATCCCGCTGGTCACGCAACCGGCAATCATTGGGGCGACGCCATCGCGCTACTCAAGACTAGCGCGCGCAGCCCCTATTTCTTCAGCTTCCACAAGCGAGATGTCGGACACACGATGGTCATCGGCCCGACTGGCGGTGGCAAGACGGTCCTCTTGAACTTCCTCATGGCACAGGCGGAAAAGACCGGTGCCCGGCAGATCTTCATCGACAAGGATCGCGGCGCCCAGATTTTTGTGCTGGCGAGCGGCGGCAGCTATCTGACGCTCGCCAACGGCGCACCGACGGGCTTCGCTCCATTGAAGGCATTGTCGGACACGCCGGAAGACCGCGCATGGCTATCGCTGTGGATCCGCCAATTGGTTCGCGTCGAAGGACGGGCCATTTCCATTCAGGAAGAAAAGCGGATTGATGATGGCATTGCGGCCGTCATGAAACTGCCGCCCGCTGCCCGCTCGCTCGATGCGTTGCGGACCATGCTCGGCATGGCCGATGAAGGCGGGGTGGGCGCGAGGCTGGAGAAATGGACCTCGCGCGGCGCGCTGGGCTGGGTGTTCGATAACGCCGCAGACGAAATGACGCTCGACGCCCGCTTCATCGGCTTCGACATGACCGATTTTCTCGACAATGCCGATATTCGCGCTCCGTTGATGCTCTATCTGTTCCATCGCATCGACAAGCTGCTGACCGGCGAGCGCACCATGATCGTGATCGACGAATTCTGGAAGGCGCTGGGTGACAATGCATTTCGCAGCTTCGCGCAGGACGGCTTGAAGACATACCGCAAGCGCAATGCGCTCATGGTGTTCGCGACCCAATCGCCCGGCGATGCGCTCAAGAGCGACATCAGCCATTCCATCCTTGAGCAGGTCGCGACGAAGATAATGCTCCCCAACCCCAATGGCCAGCGGCGGGACTATATCGAGGGCTTCTCCATGACGGAGGCCGAATTTGTCCTCATCCGCGAGGAGCTTGCCCAAGAATCCCACAAATTTCTGGTGAAGCAGGGTCACGATTCTGTTGTCGTCGAATTGGATCTGACCGGCCTCGACAATGAGCTGGCCGTTTTGTCAGGCCGGGCGGAAACGACCGCCGTCGCCTGCGAGGTGATCGCCGAACATGGCCGCGATCCTGCCACGTGGCTCCCCATTTTCCATCAGCGCCGACGCTCAAGTTGAGAGGAGAGGTAAGGATGAAGGGCAAAAGACTTCACTATTGGGTGGCAGGGGCCTCGCTTCTGACCATCGCAACGTCAGCGCAGGCGCAGGGAATCCCCGTCAGCGATACCCGTGGCTTATTCCAGCAGCTGGAGCAAGTTCGCCAGGGCGTGTCGATGCTGCAGCAGGGCGCCAATCAACTTCAGCAGGCCCGCGACCTGTATCGCGATCTCAACAAGGCGACCGATATCGGGAGCATTGCGAGCAGCCTGCGCACCGACGCCATGCGAGAGTTGAACGTGTCTTCCGGCAGTCTGGACGGTTATGCCAACGGAAATCTGGATGTGATCGGTCGTCTGCGTGGCCGTTCCGACAGCGTGTATCAAGGCTTGATGGGGCAGCTGTCCCCCGATGTCTCGGACAGCACGCGCGCAAGCTATGAGACCGGCGCACGAAGCGCGGCCGTTACGGCGGGCCTGGCGGGATCGGTGGGCGATTCCGTGACAAGTCGCCGCGAAGGCCTGGAAGAACTGCGCAGCCGCCTGGCCACCGCGAACTCAGCGGCAGAACGCGCCGACATGAGCGCTCGCCTTCAGCTGGAACAGGCGCAGATGACGAATGACATGATGGCCCTGCAAGCGGTCGAGCTGCAACGCCGCGCGAAGGCCGAAGCCGATTATCAGGGATATGTCACGCTCCAGCAGCGGGAAGCCGCGAAATTCCGTCGCCAGATGGGGATCGACTAATGCGGATACCACTTATCCTTGCCGCCACCTCCCTGGCGCTGTCTGCGTGCTCGCCGTCCGAGAAGGCGCAGACGGGAGACGGCCTTCGTTCAGACATTCCTCTTCGCACGGTCGCGTATTTCATCAAAAATGACAGCGATCGGGCTGAAATGGACGCAGTATGTACCGCTTGGAAGGGTTCGCAGCGCCCGATCACGAGCTGGCCCGCTGTTGTGACCGAAAACTGCAACAATGCCGACACCGCTCGATATCAGCTGATCCAAAAGCGCGAGCGTGAAAAATTCAAAAAGCAAATGGGCATCTGATGCCGCGATAGGGCGATAACCGATGGATTTCCCGATCTTCGAGACCATGATGAATTCAGTGGATGGCGCCCTCGCCGGCATCATCGCTCTCTATTCCTCGGTGATCGGCATTATTTCTGCTCCGCTCCGTGTCGGCGTGACCATCTATATCATCCTGCTGGGCGGCGCGATCCTGAGAGGAGCTGTGCAATATCCCGCGCGTGAATTTGTCTATCGTGCGCTGAAACTCGCGGCCCTTACATGGGCAGTCAGCTCCCTCTATGGCGCGTCTGTCGGTCTATTCACAATGCATGGGTTGCCCGGTCAGTTCGCCAGCGCGCTCGGCGGTGCGGATATCAACGGTCTCGGCGGTTATTTCGACACGCTGTTACAAGGCGCGGCGCGAGCCATCGCAAAGATCACCGAAATCGTCGACGAGCATACTCAAGAGGCCGGGAAGAACTTGGTCGGCATTCCCAATAATTTTGTGGAGATCATCCTCGCTGCCATCGCCAATCTCGTCATATTGATTGCCGCTCTGCTGTCATGTGCACTCGGCTTCACAATTTGCGCCTTTGCCCTCTTCGCACTCGCGCTGCTGGCAGTCGTCGGACCACTTTTCGTGGCCGCTTTGCTATTCGATTCTACACGGGGATGGTTCTTCTCATGGATGGGGTCGGCGATCAGCTATATCATGCTGGTCGTCTTCGCGCTGCTGGTCACCCTCTTCATCTCGCAAACGACCGACACCTTCATCAACGCAATCTCGAACGAGGACAGCGTGCTGGTCGCCGCATTCAAAGCTCTGTCATTCTATGTGCTGGGCTTCTACTTCTTCCTGCAGATCCCCAGCCTGGCATCGGGCCTGGGTGGCGGTGGCCCTGCCCTGGCAGCCCAATTTGCCAACGCCGTTACAGTGAACTTCGCCCCGGCCGCTGGCCGCACCATGGCGGGCGCACCCTCAAGCGGCGTCCGCGCCATTGGTGCTGGCGCCTGGCAATTGGGTGGCAGCCGAAACGGCGGCGGCGGAACGTTGACCCGCACGCGATAGGAGAAATGCCGTGAATATCGTCAAGGCCCTCGTGCCGCTTGCCCTTCTTACCATTCCATTGGCCGCCCCCGTCTTTGCGGCCAAGGAAGCCAAGGTCCCGCGCTGCAATGGCCAGTCCAAGCGGCCCGCCAACCCCTATGGGACAATCCTCCCGACGCTCCCCGCGCGCGGTGCTGCGGCACCCACGCCTGCAATCCCGCCGACCCAGTTCTTTCCTTCACCCAGCAGTCCGCAAAGCGATGGTCCAGCAGCGAAGGTGGATCGCGTGCCACCGATCAGCGAGGCCACGCCTCCCCCTGCCCCCGGCGCGACCTCTCGCGCCGTCTATGCGAGTTGCTGACCATGGCAATCGGGGTCAAAGACAGCGCCGAGGATCTGAAGGCCTACTTCGCCGAAGCGCAAAGCTGGGATCGGGAACGCTTCGTCGCGGCCGAACGGTCGAAGCGGCTCGCCTGGATCGTGGCAGGCTCCGCCAGCGCAATCGCGGTCATCGGCGTCGCGGCGGTGGCGATGTTATCACCGCTCAAGACCGTGGTGCCCTATGTCGTCACCGTCGATCGCTCGACCGGCGCCACCGAAGTGACCCAGCAACTTCGGGGCGACAAGACGGTCACCTATGATGAGGCGGTCCGCAAATATTTCCTCGCCAATTATGTCCGGTCCCGCGAGGGCTGGATACCGCAGGCGCGGCAGGAATTTTTCAACCAGGTACTGGCGCTGTCGGCGCCGGAGGAACAGCGCCGCTGGATCAGCTTCTACAAGAAGGACAATCCCGACTCCCCGCAAAACCAGCTGACGGCCAGTGATACAGTCTTCGTCGCGGTGCGGGCGGTCTCCTTCATTTCGCCGACCGTGGCCCAGGTGCGGTTCACCAAGCGGCTGGAACGAGATGGGCAGGCCACCGAAACGCCGGCCATCGCAACCATTACGTTCGACGTGCTTTCCAAGCCGGAATCTGAAGCCGGCCGCTACGCCAATCCGCTCGGCTTCCAGGTGAAAGCCTATCGCGCGGACGTAGAGATAGGTGGAAAATGAAACAGCTCCTCATGGTATCGGCCGCGATGCTGGCCTTTGCGCTCCCGATGAGCGCCCGCGCCGAAAACACGCCCCGCCCTGTCACCGCCGACCATCGGGTCCGCGAGGTCAATTATAGCGATCAGAATGTCATCGCCATCCGCAGCGCCTTTCGCACGGCCACCCAGATCGAGTTCGCGCAAGGCGAGGTGATCAAATTCGTGGCCATGGGCGATACCGTGTCCTGGGAAGTCGCCCCGGCCGAAAATTCCCTGTTCATCAAACCGCGCGAGCGCGCGGGCGGGACCAATCTCATCGTCGTCACCGACTATGCCGGCCAGAAGCGCAATTACACCTTTGCGCTCGCCGCCGTCGCCAATGGCCGCTCGTCCGAAACATTCTACAAGGTCAGGGTCCGCTATCCCGAACAGGAGGCGGCAGCCCGCCGGGAGGCCGCTGCCCGCCAGCAGCTCACCCAGGTGCTCGCTCAGCAAAATGGGGCAATCAAGGCCGCACTGGACCTCGGCGTGCTCGAAGGCACCCGCAACCTCAACTACAGCGTGCAGGGCTCCTCGGAGATCCAACCTTCCGAAGTCACCGACAATGGCCAGTTCACGGTCCTGCGTTTTCCCAATCAGCGCGAGATTCCCGCCATCTTCACGGTCAATCCCGATGGCAGCGAAGCCACGGCCTCCTTCGATGTGCGCGACGAATTTGTCGTGATCCATGGCGTGTTCCGGCAACTGCGCCTGCGCCGGGGC
The DNA here is from genome assembly GCF_001563265.1 of Sphingobium sp. TKS. Lineage (NCBI taxonomy): Bacteria > Pseudomonadati > Pseudomonadota > Alphaproteobacteria > Sphingomonadales > Sphingobiaceae > Sphingobium > Sphingobium sp. TKS. The sequence continues at coordinate 176,940 of NZ_CP005086.1, forward strand.
AAGGTGGTGCTGTGCATCTACAATGACAGCCCGAACTTCTACGGCCGTGATCCCAAGACGGACACGGCGTCGGAAGTGGTGGAGCGCAAGACGGAGAATTGATGTGAACGACAGGCATTTCGACGTCGACGCGACCCCCGACATGAACGAGATCGACCGGGATGCGGCAGCGGTCGATCGCCCCAACCGCATTCCTTCGCTGACATCCGTCCAATGGGACACGAAGAAGATGATCGTGGCCGGGGCCATCGGCGGCTCGCTGCTGTTTGCCGGCCTCACTATCGCCGCGGGTGTCGGCGGCAACAACAAGCTGCCCGAGGTCAAGGCCAAGCCGCCCGCGCCTGAAGTACCCTATGATCCCAAGACCGTGATCGCGCCCACGCTGGAGACAGCCGCGCAAGATCCCAACGCGCCCATTCCGCTCACCGGCGAGCAGGTCCCCGCAATCGGGCCGGGAACCCCTGGCACCTATGCCAAGCAATCGCCGGAAGCAACCGCTGCACAGCGACGGATGGCAGAGGCGCAGGCCCTGCGCGATTCCGCCCGCCGCTCCACCCTGGTTGCCTATAGCGGCACCAGCGGCCAATCGCTTGGCCAACAAGCCGCAGCGTTCGGCGGCAACCTGCCCGATGCCAACGCTGGTGAAGGCGGCTCCCAACAAAATACCGCGCTGGACAATCTCAAGCGTACCTCGGCAATCGGCCGCACCAGCGCCCGCATGATCGGTGACCGCAATTATCTGGTCACAGCAGGCTCGATCATTCCCTGCACCCTTCAGACCGCGATGGACAGCAGCGTGCCGGGCTACGCCACCTGCATCGTTCCACGCGACATTTATTCCGACAATGGCCGGGTCGTGCTGATGGAGAAAGGCACCCGGGTCTTCGGCGAATATCAGGCCGGGCTCAATCGCGGGCAATATCGCCTCTTTGCCATGTGGAGCCGCGCCGTCACGCCGCGCGGGGTCGCGATCGACATCACGTCGCCCGCGTCAGACAGTTTGGGGCGCGCAGGCATTGGCGGGAAGGTCGATCGCTTCTTCTGGGAGCGCTTTGGCTCCGCCCTGCTGTTCAGCGTGCTGGAGGATGGCGCCTCGGTCGCCTCCAATGCCGTGGGCCAGGCCGGCAGCAATGTGACCCGCGTGCCCTCGGATTCCGCGTCCACCATCCTCCAGGACACGCAGCAGATAAAGCCCGTGTTGCGGGTGGCGCAGGGGACCGACCTTGCGATCACCGTGGCGCAGGATTTCGACTTTGCCCAGGTTTATGGATTGAGTCTCAAATGACCGTCACCGCCTTCCGCAATACGGCGGTGCTGGACGACGCCATCCAGCCCTTACGCAAATATCTCGATGATGAGGACGTCACCGAGGTTGTCATCAACCAGCCTCTGGAGGTTGCGGTCGAGCGGCGAGGTGGCTGGACTTGGGGCCGGGAAGAGGAATTGACCCTCCCTCGCCTCAACATATTGGCGACGGCAGCGGCAGCGTTCACCTCCCAGGACGTCACGCGCGAGAACCCGATCTGCTCGACCATCTTTCCAACCGGCGAGCGCGTCCAGATCGTCGCGCCGCCGGTGGCGCCGGACGGAACAGTGTCGATCACGATCCGCAAGCCCTCGACGAAGGCCATGAGCATGGAGGATTTCGATGCCAGTGGCCTCTTTGCCGAAACGAAGGTCGCCGAGCGGGGCATGACCGACATCGAGCATCAGCTCCTTGGCCTGCTGGCAGACGCGCGCCATGTCGAGTTTTTCAAGTTGGCGGTGCGCAGCCGCCTCAATATCCTCATCTCCGGCGCAACCGGGTCAGGCAAGACGACCTTCGCCAAGGGGCTGATCCAGCTCATCCCGGAAGAGGAACGGCTGCTCACCATCGAAGACACACGCGAGCTGGTGGTCCCCCACCGCAATGTCGTCCACATGACCTACAGCAAGGACGGCCAGGGCACCGCCAAGGTCACAGCCAAGGAATTGCTCGAAAGCGCCCTGCGGATGCGGCCCGATCGCATTTTGCTGCAGGAGTTGCGGGACGGCACCGCCTTCTTCTACCTGCGCAACGTCAATAGCGGCCATCCCGGATCCATCACGACCATCCACGCTGCGTCGGCGGAACTGGCCTTCGACCAGCTCACCCTGCTGGTGAAGGAGAGCGAGGGGGGAGCGGATCTTGGCCGCGACGATATCCGCTCGCTCCTCAAGATCCTCGTCGACGTCGTGGTTCAGATGAAAAAGGTGAGAGGGCAGTTTCGCGTCATGGAAATCTATTATGATCCCGCAGGGCGGCACGCCGCATGAGCCGGGGCGCGACGCTGGCGATCGGCATTCCCGCCGTCCTCCTGCTCCTGTGTCTTACCGGCTCCATTGTCGCGTGGTTTGCCCTCGGCCTTCCCGCCGCCGCCTATGATCCGCTGAAGATGCCAGCCTTCTTCTGGTATTATCGGGGTGACCCTGTCGTCCAAAAGGGGCTCGCCGGCGGCATGGCAGCCGGATCGCTGCTGTCGGGTCTGCTTCTTTACTGGTTCGTGACCCGCAAGCCGCCACTGCACGGCGCGGCCCGCTTTGCCAGGGAACGCGAGATTGTGCGCCACGGCTTCCGCGGCAAGGACGGGATCGTCCTGGGCAAGAAATCCGGTCGCTACCTGATTTTCGAGGGCAATGAACATTGCATCGTCGAAGCCCCCACGCGCTCAGGTAAAGGCATTGGTATCGTCATCCCCAATCTGCTGAGCTGGCCCGGCTCGACCGTCGTGCTCGATGTGAAGCGTGAGAATTATGATGTGACCGCAGGCTTTCGCGCGAAACATGGCCAAGCCGTCTATCTGTTCAACCCGACCGAACCCGAGGGCCGTACCGCCCGCTATAACCCGCTCAGCTATATCGACAGGCAGGACGCCGACCAGGTCATCATCGAGCTTCAGAAGATCGCGACCATGTTGTTCGTGCCTCCTGAGCGGGGTGAACCCTTCTGGACCGATTCCGCGCGCACGGCCTTTGTCGGCGTCGGCGCCTATCTCGCCCAGGCCGACGGGCCCTTCACGATCGGCGCCATCTACCGGCTGATGACCACGGGCGATACACGGGGCACTTTCCGTCGGATCCTCGACGATCGGAGTCTGCGCCTCTCGGCAGGCTGCCGCAACGCGCTCGCTGATTTCACGTCGGGCGCTGACAACACCTTTGCCGGCATTGTCCAGACGGTCACATCCAAGCTCAGCTTGTGGCTCAACCCCCGGGTCGATGCGGCCACCGAGGATAGCGATTTCGATCTGCGCGAACTGCGGATGCGGCCCATGTCGGTCTATCTGGGGGTGTCGCCCGATGAGCTGGATCGGGTGGCGCCGCTCTATAATCTCCTGTTCCAACAGCTCATCGACCTCAATGTCCGCGAATTGCCTGACGCACGCACGCCGATATCCGTGCTGGTGCTGCTCGACGAGTTTGCGCGGCTCGGCCGCGCCCAGGTTATAGCCGGCGCCTTCTCCTATGTGGCGGGCTATGGCATCCGGCTTTTGCCGGTCATCCAGTCCCGTTCCCAGCTTCGCGCTGTCTATGGCGAGCATGTTGCCGACGAGATCGTCGCCAATTGCGGCGTCGAGATCGCGTTCACGCCCAAGGAACTGCGGGTCGCCAACGAGCTGTCGGAACGGATTGGCTATGTGGGGCAAGAGTCAGTGACCAAATCCCTCACCATCCATGGCATTCTTGCCAATCGCTCAAAATCCATGTCCGACCATCGCCGCGCGCTGTTGCTGCCGCAGGAACTGATGCAGTTCCCCAGTGACGAGCTACTGTTGCTGCGCGGGGGCATGCCGCCGATCCGGGCTGACAAGATCCGCTATTATGGCGATCGCCATTTCACGCGCCGGCTGGCTCCGCCACCGAGCGTCGCGCCCATCGTCCGGCGCATCGCGGAGGATGAGGACCTGCCTCCCTGCGTTCTGCCCGACGCCGACCAGCTGGCGAACCCTGACCCTGAGACCTTCGCCATGGATTGTGTCGTGATCTCGGATTTTGACGACATTTTGATCGATGTGGAGGCGAGTGAGCGCGGCGACCGCCGTGTGGGCATCATTGAGCAGGAGCGATAATATGGCTGATAACCTCACCCCGCCCGACGCTGGACCCGAGCCGACGCGCAAGCGCGCCACCGTCGAAATGCCCCAGGAGCTCGAAACCCGTTTCTTGCGGGTGGGGGACAAGCTCTATCGCAGCGCGCATGACAAGGATCCGGTGGCGACGATTTCTCCCGACCGCATCAAGGCGAAAGATAGCCGCGCCCTCCCCGATCTCATTCGGCTTGCCAAAGCCAATGGCTGGACTGCGCTCAAGATCAATGGCGACGCGGAGTTCAAGCGCGCCGCCTATCTGGCCGCAGCCGCACAAGGGCTGACGATTGAGGGGTATCGGCCTGACGCCAAGACGCGGGCGGCGGCGCAGCGTGACCAGACCCTCCAGGCTGGAACCCCGAAGTCACGTACCCAGACACGCGACGTTGGCGAGGCGGAGTCTAAGCAGCGCGCGTCCAGAACGGCCAGCCAGGTCCGGGACAGTAAGGAAAAGCCCGACCCGCGGACCGACCTCGCCGAACGGTTCCGCCGTCAATCCCACATCGACAATGCCAAGGACCCGGAACTGCGCCGCGCGCAGAGCCATGTCGCCCACGCCATGACGATTGCGGCCAAGCGCTTCCCGCAGGATGAAGGTCGGCGGAACGCCTTTGTGGATCGCCGCAAGGAAGAGGTGGCTGTCCGGATAGAGCGCGGCGAACGGATTGCGGGCGTGCAGATCCGCCAGCAGCAGGATGAGCGCGTCCGCTCGATCCAGCAAAGCCAGATTTTGCAACGGCAACGCTCACCCAACGGACGCTGATCAGATCGAGCGAGGAGGCAGGTTATGACGCAGCAACCAGAAGGGAGGCACGGTCTCCACGTTCGGAGCGCCGACGCGCAAGGGATTGGATTGGCAAATGGACCCAAGCAGTGGGTCGCGCCCTGGTCCAGCATCGTGGAAATTGCTGCCACGGTGACGCCGTACCAGGGTCGGCGTCTCCTTGTCGCTGTCATTGGGGTCGGGCCGCAGCGGGTCGTGATCGTTTCCGAAGATGAGCCGGTCTGGCCCCTGTTGCACAGCGCCATTGAGGTCCATTTGCCCAATGCCAGACGTCTCGCCGAATGGGAACCTGAAGCTCGGAAGGGAGAGAGCGTCCATGTCATCTTTGCAGGGCAGCCGGTTTGATCAATTGGCAGAGATTTGATCTCTGTTGAAATCAGAGAGTGACAGCCGGCTAACAGTAAATGCCGGGTCACTCGTCAGAAGTTTATGTTCTCCCAAAACGCGCAATATTTACATTGCTGAAAATATCGCGCACAGCAGGCTCATCACTCAAGATGGGTCAATCCTCATGGCAGACGAAACCAATTCCGACATCACCGCCCTCACCGTTCAACTGTTGAGCGCATTCGTCTCGAACAATAGTGTTTCGAGCGATGGTCTTGCGGAGCTGATCAAGACCACCCGATCTGCCTTGACCCAGGATGTGGCGGCGCCCGCCGCGCAAGCCGCAGCGGAAGAATTTGCGCCGGCCGTTTCGGTTCGCAAGAGCCTTGCATCGCGGGAGCATATCCTCAGCCTCATCGACGGCAAGCCCTACAAGACCCTGAAGCGGCACCTCGCCCAGCATGGCCTGACGCCCGAACAATATCGCGAGCGCTACAAGCTGCCCAAAACCTATCCGCTCGTGGCCCCCAGCTATTCGGATGCGCGTCGCGCCGTGGCTGAGAAACTGGGCCTGGGGAAGAAGCCTGTCGCTGCACCGGCTGAAAAAGCAGCGTCCGTCCCTGCTGCCACGGTTGCTCCTGCCAAGGCGCCTGTGAAAGCGGCAACGCCGAAGGCTTCGCCCGCACCGGTCGCCAAGGCCGAAATGAGCTCGAAGCCCACCAAGGCCGCTACTGCGGAAAAGGCCGCGCCACGCAAGCGTCTGTCGATCGCGACGCCGAAGGTAGAGAAGCCGGCGGCGCCGGCGGCCGTGAAGACGCAAGCCTCGGTTGCCCCGTCCAGCGCGCCCAAGAGCGACGTGGCGAAAACTGCCAAGCCGAAGACTGCGGCGAAGGCGAAGCCTGCTGCAAAGGCAAAGGCGGCACCCAAGGCCAAGACTGCGAAGGGTGACGCAAAGCCTGCCGCTCCGGCGCCCGTGGAAGCAAAGGCCCCGGAAACCGCCGCCGCCAGCAACTGAATAGGGGGAGATGTGCAGCCTCACGAAACCGTGGGGCTGCATATTTTGATCTCGCTAGGTGGACGGCCTATCGGCGAAACCATTCGTCGCGGATGGCCTCCAACCGCTCTGGACAGCGAACACCGATCCTCATTAAGCGCAGCCCGTGCCACAGGAACTGAGTCTTGCCGTTGTCGGAGCGTTATACCCCAACAACGATGGCTCGAACCGGCAGTTCGAAATCCGGATGCTCAATCCGGGCGATGCGATTTCGCTCCTTCCCGAACCCGCCAACAGATTAGACAGCAGCGCCGTCGCCGTCTTCTCCTTCCGCGGATTTCAGATCGGCTATCTGTCCGCTGAACGCTGTGGCTGGATTGGCGCGAAAATCCAGCAAGGACAGGATGTCCGCGCCATCTTCCAGGCACCGACCAACGATGGCGCGATCATCCGGGTCCATCTCGATGGCGGCACCCCTACCCTGCCGCCGCCCCCACCTGAGTCGGTGCTTTCGGTCGATGCGCTCTATGCGCAGCAAGCCGATCTCGCATCAGGCTTCTGGCCCGATTATCTGCCGCCCGATGATTGAAGCGCACCGCGCCCGGCCAGCGTCAGTCCCTAATGGACCCGCCCCAGGGCGCGCTTCGCTTCAGGGGTGATCGTGTAAACGGCTTCGCGCTGCGCGCCCCGGTTGGCGTGATCGACCCGGAATCCCTTATAGTGGCGGCGCAGCAACCCCGCGCGGACCAGGTCCGACGCTGCCCTACTGATGCTGGTACGGCCCGATCGCACTATACGGGCTTTGATTTCCTCCGCGATCCGCGCCTCGGCTGCGACCGGATCTTCGGGCAGCTGCCCCTTGGTCACAAGATCGGCGCGCACTGCATCGATCAGCGTGCGACGGCGACCGTCCTTCTGCGCCAACGGGATCAACGCCTCGCAAAGCCAGTCCCGCACCGGCAGCAGCGCGCCGTCATAGCGGACATAAGGCCCGATGCTATCGCCTTGCCCCACGGCCTTGTAGATGAGGTTCAGCACCATGAAGGCATAGCGCGGGCGCTTGGAGACCTGCGAAATTCGGTCGATAAGATCGGGCAATGACCCAAGGGTGGGGGCTGTTTCGCGGGGTTCGAAAAGGTCGGGCTGCTGGAACATATCAGGAATCTAGCACAAGCGCGGTCCCTGTGAATCCCCCCGCGCGGCTGGGGAACCACAAAAAACAGATATGTCACTTTACCGAGCCCCGAAGGGGCTTGCCGCCGCAAATTCCGTTGCTGCGGGCCCAAAAGCCAGTAAATAAGGCCTCTCCATTCCTTAGGAGAGATGCTTCATGAACAATAGCGCAATCGCCGAAGCCATTGCTAGCGAGCATGGCCTCACCAAGACCGACGCCCGTACCTATGTCGATGCGGTGTTCACCGCTATCGCCGACGCCGCCGCCAATGGCAACGAAGTGAGCCTGAACGGCTTCGGGAAATTCAAGGTCAAGGACAGCCCGGCTCGTGAAGGCCGCAATCCGGCCAACGGGGAAACCATCCAGATCGCCGCGTCCAAGAAGCTGACCTTCACGCCTGCCAAGGCGGTCAAAGATCAGTTGAACGGCTGATTTTTGTGTGGGCGCCGTCGGACGCGGCGGCGCTCCATCACCCATCAAAGAATGTCACTTTTTCTGGCCCGCTAAAGTGACACGCCTGCCATTTCATATGCGGTTTTTTCGGCAGAGATAGTGAGCCCGCGAATGGCGGTAGCAAGAATAGCGGCCAGTAATGAACGACCTCGGCGCGCCGATTCCTTCCGGGCGCGGCGGATCGAGCGATCACTGCCAAACTTATCCACATTCCTTTCACCATCTTATCCACAGACGGTACTTCGGGAACGATAGCAGCACCCAAACAATTGAATCGGCAAAGCGGCCGACGAAGAAACAGCATTGTGGTCCTGACCGAAGCCGGGTCGCTGCTGGCGAAGGATACGCGGAATCGCGTTTATGTATATGAAAGAAACGACTTTGTCTCTGCCGCGAACCACCGGCTAGGCGCCGCTGGCTTGTGATATCTCTTCGTCCCACGCCAGTTCGTGCAACAGCGTGTTGCACAATTACGGGTCCACGCTCATCCAGCCTGCGGATCGAAGCCTATCGCCTTTAGCCACGCCACAACCTGACCAAAGGCATCCTGCTGCCACTCGTCTGGGCTGCGATCATCGAGGATATCAGAGTTTTCAACGAAACGGCGGACGCTGGTGGGCCCGAAATCATCCGGTCGGCGGAATTTACCTGCGATTTTAAAATAGCCGTCTACTGCGCTCTGCTCGTGGAGGAGCGGCTTGCAGGCTTCCGCCAGCGCCTCGATACCGTCCGGATAATTTCGAACCGAATAATAAATGTCGTATCCGTCCTTGGGCTTATTCCGGCCATCAAGGGCGTGGCCTTTCATCGCCAACAACGCAGGTATGGATGCAACGGCGATCATCACTTTGTTGACGCCACCGCCAGGCATCGCTCCCTCGAGCGCTACCATTTCATAAAAGCGTGTGGCGAGATCTGCTCCAAACGCCCGTTGGGTGGCAAAGTCCGCTGTGAGTGCAGGCCGATTCTTTTCGATGACAGCGTCATAAGGACGCAAGAAATCGATGACGATCGTGATCGGGGCACCGCCATCGCCCGGATCGAAAGTCCGCTCCATCTGGAAATTCTTCAGATCTTCAACATGGGCATAACCCTGTTCCCGAAGCGCTTCTACCAATCCGACATATTGATCATCCGCAGCAAGCGCCTCAGCATCAAGGCTGAGGTCGATATCAGCCGTCCCGACATGCTTCATATCGCTTTCTTCAAGCAGCAACCAAGGGACAGCGCCACCGATCACGGCAAACTTGCCCCGATAGCTACCAAGAGTTTGGCCGATTTCCACCAACACCGAACGAACGGCGTTACTGGTACGATCATCATAGTCGGTGGCTGACTGCGGTTCCTGATTCATGAAGCCCGATGTAGGAGCTTTTGCCGAAGATGGGCAGCGGCTTCTTGCCCGCGATCCCCACCTTGCATCAAATCTAGATAGGTTTGCACAGGACTGGTTGCAATCCGTCCTTCGCCCACCGGTATGGCATCATCCAGAACCCCTTCTTCTTCCGGGACGACGATGATGACGTTCGCACCCTTTGGCGCCTCGGTCGTTGCGAGAAGTTGGTCCAGCGCGGCCAGGCCCGCCTCATCGGCGTAGAAGTAATGATTGGGATGACGGGCAAAGGGAGACAGCCATTCAGCCGCCGAGAATGAGGCGAGCGCCACCTTGCCGTCGAGCGCGTCGAGACCTCGCAGTCGCTCAGCCAATCTACTGCCGTGGAGGGTGGTATGGCGCCTGAATTCCTCGCCCTGGGGCGGCCGGTAATTTTCCGCCCAGCTGTCGAGCAGATCCCCAGGCGCGCTCAGAAGCAGGCCGGCATCGGTCTGGTCGGCCCATCCTCTTTCCCGCAGTACAGAGCCGACATTGCTGACCAGACCGACGCTCACCTGGGCGGCCTCAGCAAGTTCCACCGTTCGCCAATTCCGGCCAGGCTCGGCCAGCAGTCGACGCAAAATGCGCGCCGATTTGGGCTGGTAAAGCGACCGCAACACCCGCCGCTCCGTTTCTGGACGCCCTGGAACTTCGCGCTCGATATACACGCTATCGAATGCGATCAGCGCATTACCCATGAAATCGAGATATCCAACCCGCTCATCCTTGCAAACGTCACGGGCTTGAGGCGACAAGTAGGGCGCCATGACGATCGGTATGGCATCGCTATGCGCGTCCCGAAGGTAAGTACGCAGTTGACGGGCCGCGTCCCTCACGATCCTCGGCTGGCCACTGCTTTTCACGTCCACCGCGAGATGGAGTGGCCTATCTGCGAAGCGGCCCTCGACACGTATGTCGATGCCTTTGTCGCTATTGCTTGGATCGTCGCGTAGAATCTCCTCAATCTCAACATTGGGGAGATTCGCCAGGAACAACTCGAGGCTACGGGCGGCTTCGCGCTCTGCGTTCACTATTTTATGCCTTTTCATCGACACGTTGAATACGCCATTCCGGTGAAAATGGCAACGGTTCACTAAAATCGCTATTTCAACAAAATGCTGAAGCTCATATTTTAATGAAATTCAATGATGACGCCCGAGCCGGCCCGCGCGATACGGAGGCAGGGGCGGCGTCAGCGTCATACAAGGAGGAGACCGCCTCGACCTTAAGCGTTTCATGAAGTTTTCCGCATCATCGTAGGGATTTACCCGCCGGCATCATCGATCCGGTGATGCATTTCGCAGACCGCACTCCCGAAAGCTGATTAAGTTCCATCGACTCGTCGGGAAATTGCCTGAACGAAAGTTAATCTTGTTCGGTTCGTCGCAAAAAAGCGCTATAGGAGTCGTGCGACCCGAAGGCTCTGGCTTATAGCTGAGAGACTTCTACTGACCCGATTATCTTCATGATAGTCGGGTCATTTTTAGTGCCGGACCGAGATAGCTGAGGTGCGACCCAAAGGCGAGCTTCTCGGCCCAGCTTCACCCTTTTACATTTTACTTTGGTATTCCCCTAACTCGCTGCCTGGCTGACCATGGTTTGACGGTCAAGGGAACCGATCCACGAAGAAGTTCTGTCACATACGCCCCGATGGCGTTTTCGCGCTGGGCCGCGCATGATCATTCGTCTTGGGTGGAGGGGCAATGAACCGGCGATTCAGATGGGCAACGGCAGGAGCAACTCTTGTGACCGCCATGATCGGCGCGGCGTGCTCGCCTCTGCTGACATTCGACATGCTGGTTCCCAAGGATGACGGCGGCGTCAAAGTGGCGAGCGACATTTCCTATGGCGAGGGAACACGGCAAAAGCTGGACATATATGCGCCGCGTCACGCTGCAGCGGAAGCGAGGCTGCCGATCATCCTGTTCTTCTATGGTGGCTCCTGGGCCAGTGGCACGCGAAATGGCTACGCCTTTGTCGGCCGAGCATTGGCTGCACAGGGGTTTCTGGTCATCATCCCCGACTATCGGGTCGGTCCCGCCAATCTCTATCCCGACTTTGTAAAGGATGGTGCCAGCGTCATTCGATGGATTGTTGCTCATGGAAGGGAACATGGCGGCGAACCGACCAATATTGTGGTCAGCGGTCATTCGGCGGGCGCCTACATTGCTGCAATGCTAGCGGTCGACGACCGCTGGCTTGGCAAGGATAGAATCGCGATCAAGGGGCTAGTCGGGATCGCCGGCCCTTATGATTTTGCGCCATTCGACGTTCCTGCAAGCAAGGCAGCCTTCGGCGCATGGCCCAAACCTGCCGACACGCAGCCTGTACGCTGGGCAGGCGCAGGTGATCCTCCTACACTGCTTCTGATCGGCGGTTCAGATGTAACCGTGCGCGCGCGCAACAGCGAGGCCCTCGCCGCAAAGCTGCGAGCTGGCGGCGTCGCGGTCCAGGTCAAGCGCTATCCCGGCATCGGTCATATCGGCATGGTGACAGCAATGGCCCGTCCGTTTCGTTACCGCGCCAGCATTATCACTGACACGGTAAAGTTTGCGCAGCGGGTCACTGGCGTTAACTGATCTCGGCTCCAGCCCGTCGCAAAACGCGAAGGGACCAGTCATCCGTTATCGGATCGCGAGTTTAAAACCATCGAGGATGTCAACGAAACCTCTCGCCTTCATCAGCGGGGCGTCCCCATGCTGGCAAGGGCGGTTATGGCTCGATCCGTTGCGGAGCTCGCGTTCTGGCGTGATCGCCGCAACGGATCGAGCCATGAGTTCGGCTTCATCGAGCGGAAGCTCGTCGACCAAACCATCTCGTCGGTCGCGCAGCACGGCTTCGAGAAAGCAAACCTTCAACGATGAGCCCAGATACCGAACGCCAAACCGGTTCGCTTCAGCCCTGCGAGCAAGTGCCGGTCTGATTAGCAAGCGCGTCGGCAATCATAGCGGCCAGGGTTTCTTCCGCACGACGACGCGCGCTGGTGTCCTTCGATTCCAGATCATGCCGCAACCATTGCGGAGCGCGCTCAATAACGCGTAGAATCATGGCGGTCATATTCTCATCCATCGCTGGCGGCATATGAAGGCTGACAGCCTCCTGCGCAACGCAGCAATCACCTGTCCGCGCGTGTCGGGCTATCGCTTTCGATCAGGCGGTGAGCGACCGGAAGATTGTCTCTCCGGCGAATTGTCGCGCTTCTGCACCCGGGCGCGCTGTACGCGTTCCAACGCATCCTTCAGCACCCGGTCCGGCACAGTCTCGATGGTCGTTCGATCTTTCAGGAACGACCGAAGTTCTTTCGCGAGGGCCTGATCACGCGGATCTTGAGACCGCTCGAACTTTTCCGCAGCCTGCTCGTACTTCTGCCTCGTCGCGACCCACCGCTCCTTCGCGCGCACGACGAATTCCGGCGACGTCGCCTTTCCAGCGGCGATGGCTAAGGCCTCGCGAGCCTGTCGCATGTCAGCCTCGGTCGGTTGCCGCGACACACCCTGCCTGATCTTTTCACGCATCTGGGCAAGAGCCATGCTGGTCCCCGCCCTCCCCTGCCCCCGCGTCCAACGCGGCGTCGCTTCGCATTCGACACCGCGGCTGCGCAGCGCCTCCGCAAAGACTTCGCGAAATCTGAAGAGATCCTCCCTTCGCGGGTCGAAGCGCCGACCATCCAGCCCTTCGGCCTGCACCGTCAGATGCACATGCGGCCGGGGCGTGTCGGTGTGCAGCGCCATCAGATAATCATGATTGTCGCCAACCATCCGATCGGCGGTCTCCCGCGCCGCCTGCCTTACTGTCTCGGCATCGGTGCCCTCCGGCATGGAAAAGACCATCGCCACCGCCGACACCGTCGCCCGCTCCCGCCAGTAGAGCGGCTCGGACCATTCCTGCGCAATCTGCTGAAGCTCGCCCTTGTCGGCAATCACCTCGCCATCGCGCGTCTCCACAGCGACCTCGCCGTGCCGCCCGATATAGGCGAGATGAGCACCCAGATGCTCGGCGCCCTTCTTGCGTCCGGTGACCTTCACCAGCACCTCCGGTGCCCTTCGGACAACCCGCGCCAGGACCGCACGAGCGTCCGCCCGCGTCGCAGCCGCGCCGCCGCCAGCCCGATACGGACCGGTCTGATCGAAAAGATGCTTCGCATAAGCCAGGTTCGGATCGCCGAAGACGCGCGGACGAAATACCGGCTTCAGCACGCCCCACAGTTCATCCTCGCGCTCGCCAAAGGGCATCAGTCAGCCACCTTCCAGTAGCTGAGGTCATTGCGCAGCGCTTCATCAAGCACCGCCACCTGCGCACTGATTTCCTGCCGCATCTCGACGATGGTGCGCAGCTCACTTTCAAGCTGCAGGCCGTTGTCGGCCATCATCGCTGCGTTGCCCGCCTTCATAGCCTGGTTGATATTGCGGCCGATCCGCTGCAACTGCATCCGCACCGGGCCAAGGCTTGTCCGCAACCCGTCGTCGACATTACCCTTGAGACCGAGGTGTCGGCGCATCAGCGCCTTCACCCACCCTGCCCTGTCGGTTCCACGCTGGGCGGCACGGACGCTGAGCACCGCCATCTCCGTATCCGTCACGCGGAAGGTAATGCGATTGGTCGCCCGTTCCGTGCGCGCCTCGACAGTGGGAGCCTCACCAGCCTGGCGCATCGCTTGATCCAACAAGGACCGCAGGAGGGCACTGCGCCCTCCCCTGCCCTGGGCAAGTGCGTCGAACGCGTCGAGCGTCGCCCGATCGATGCGGACTGTCATGCTGGCTTTGGTGTCAGTGGAGGTTGTCACAATGGCGATCCTCTTCCTGTGCTGCTAAGCTACTGTAATACAACGAACACCACAACCCCTATCCTGCCCTCAATCAATCTCCACAAAATCACGCTCCAATCTGTGGCGCGTGCCACAGCCTTCTGTCAGTCGGGGAGACTTGGAAAACGCGGAAGAGAATGCAGGCTCTGGCGCTGGGTTAAAATCGAATGGTGCGTGCCTGGTCTTCACCTTCAAAACACACCACCGCTTCGATCAGGCGAGCGCGCTTTCCATCGATGTCGATGAACCGCGCGTCTTCATTCTGCTTCCGATCCGGGCGAATGGACGGTGCATCTTGTGATAGCTTCTGAGCCTTTGCCACATGGGTCGGTACGGCCGAAACGGGCGCCGGGGAAACGCGCTCCTGCGTTTCCGGGAGCGTTCGCGCTGCCGTGTCGCGGCGAGCGAAGGCTTCGCAATCGGCGACCGTCAGGGAGCCGACCGGCGCCCGATCCAGGAACAGCCTTACCCCCGCCTCGTCATTGGCTGCGGCGTTCATCAAAGCCACCGCACCGCGGATGGGCAGATCGTCCAGGCGAGCTGCGATAAAATCCGGCGCTGACGCCAGGCTGTGCAGCCGGGAAAGGCGCGCACGATCGCGACCAGTGCCGCGGGCTAGGTCAGCGATACTTCTGCCGCCCGCCACCTGATCGGCAACAAAAGCGATCATGTCGCGCACCGACAATTCTTCGCGCTGATCATTCTCTATGAACTGATCCATGCGCAATTGATCGGGGTCGGACACTTCCCGCACGATCGCGCGTACCGGGCGACCCAGTTGAAGGCAGGCACGCCAGCGGCGCTCTCCAAACTGGATCATATAGCGACCGTCATCATCAGCCGGTGCAACAATGATCGGTTGTAGCTGGCCGCGCGCCGCGATGGTCTCGGCCAGGCCATCAATCTCCGCCTGGTCAATCGCGCGGCGCACATTGTTGGGGTCGGCATAGATTTGCTGAGGATCGAGCGACATCACCCTCTCCTGGCTCCCGACCTCGTCCTTAGCTGCGAAGATGTCGAAGTTGCCAAAGTCCATCAGCTTTTGATCCTCTCCATCGCCTCTTCAAGAAAGGCACGCATCGGGGGAAGGGAGGTGCGAACATCCTTGTCGAACCGCCAAACCGGAACCCCGGCCTGAACCGCCTGACTATAATGCGCCCGGTCAGGAAGATGGGTCGCAAACAGATTGCGCCCGATCTTGGCTTTGAGTTCATCCAGCATCGCGAGCTGATTACGATCGTTGGCCTTCACCCGGTTGGCGACCAGCCCCGCAATCCGGATCGGGGTTCGGCGTCCCTTCTGATTGACGGTCTGGATCGAATTGGAAAGCTGTTTGGTGGAGTCTGGCCCGAACGGCCCCAGCTCCACCGGCACGATCAGATCATCGCAGACCATCAGCGCAGCGAAGTTGATCCAGCTCCAGGCGGGCGGCGTATCGATGACGCAATAATCATAAGCCTCCGACAGCGCGGGGAAATTGGCGCGGAATGCGGCAAGGGCTTTCCCATAGTCGGCATCATACTCGCCGGTCATACGGTTGGAGTAGATCGCACGTCCCTCCCCGACCGGCGTCTGGAAGCCATTCTCGAAAAGCTGCTTGCACGATCCCAGCTGCGCAAAATCGCGCAGCGCTGTTGAGGCATTACATTGCCGATCGAGGTCGAGCACCAGAACACGATGGCCAGCATCGGCAAGGTGCCAGGCGAGATGGCAGGCGATGGTGGTCTTGCCCGCCCCGCCCTTCTCGATGTTCACGGCGATCGTTTTCATCGCCGGTCATCCCACCAGGAGCGCCGGGCAAACCACCAGGTCTCCTCATCCTCATTAGGGGTGCGCCGCCCTGCCCCACCGTCACGCTTCCCGAAAAATCCGAGCACGAAGATGACAAGGAAGACGAGGCCCGCTTCTGCAATGCCGCTCATATCCTACCTCCACCATTTCCCAATTGGTCCTACTCGCGATCGCTTGACCCAAGCAGACGGCGGGCAGCGGTCCATCGAACCGCTGCCCGCCTGATTAAAGGCAATTGCCACGATCAGATGGGGCCGCTCCCAAGCGGCCCCACGCTTTCTAGCTGCTGGCCAGTTCGGCGTCGTTCGCCTTGGCCAGGATAGCAAAGCCGTCTGCGATGAGTTCGACCGTGTACCGCTTGCCTTCGGGGGCGTCGTAGGAATTTTGGCGGACCCGGCCCGCGATGTGAACCATGTCACCCTTCTCGGCCTTGGCGGCGCGTTCGATCAGCCGACCGAAGAGCGTCACCTCATTCCAGTGGGTGTCGGTGATCCACTCGCCATTATCCTGGCGGTTGTAGTTTGCGGCGACAGAGACCTTGGTGACCTTGTCGAGCTCCGCAATCTTTCCGATGCGGCCGATGATGCGAAATTCAGCGATGTTCTGCACTGGTTTAACCTCCACTCGATCAGGCTAATTCCTGATGGGGGTGACGAGGCAGCGGGGTTGACGGGATCAAGAGAAAAAACGGAGGGTCCACAACGTGGAAGCCGTAACCCCACGGGTGGTTATTCTCTTGATCTCATAGGCAGCACCGCAGCCCAGCTCCATGAAACAGGAATTTTCTGGTCGTGCAACAGAGGTTCAACCGGCTTAACCCGTTGAAAAGGCTTTTCATCTCGTCATACGGAAAGAGCGAGCGTTTGCACAGTCTCCACTCGACTTAGCCCCCCTCTCCTATAAGCAGTCAGGCATGAGGGGACGGATGCCACTGAGGAAGAGAATAGCTTCGCTCAGGCATGAATCGATACCAGCTCACGGCTAACGCAGACAGTGTGGAATATGCACGGCCTCCGACCAACCCGCCCCGACATGCCGACCGATGGCAAAACTTGTTCAACGATTTTTTACATTTGTGCCTCGCTTGGCCTATGGCCGTGCCAAACTGTAAGCAGTTGAGAACCGGGGTGTTGGGAGGCCAGATGAGATCAAATGACTTGTACCACGCCGGCGTTGCCGACGTTCGCGTTCCACCCGTCTCGTACCTCGCGACAAAATGCGATCCCAAGGCGGCGATTAATTCTACCGGCGTTATTTCAGTCATCGGTCTGTTCCAGGTCAGCAGAATGGCTGAGGCGCTGACCGCGCTCGCCGTCGAGCATGTAAAATTCGACAGTCCGACTGAATTGCGCATTGAATCCGGTTTCTGTCTCGCTCAGCCATGGGACTTTGACACGATGGTGAGCGCAGTCCGTCAGCGACGTGATGATGGCACGCTTGGTCCCGTCGAAGCTGAGAGGATCATCATGGCGGATATGCCAACCCTTTATCGGATCAGGATGGGTGAACATTCCGTATTTGCGGCCCGGCAAGCCGAAGACCCCTATCTCAAAGCCAAGATCGTGGGGGAGTTGCGATCGGTTTCACCCTCGAAGCCTTGGGCTGGGCCTGACTATAGTAAGATTGGCATGTTGGCGCCCGACATTGTGCAGATCCTGCAAACCTTGCGCGTCAGAATCATTGCGGCAAATTTGCTGACCGTTGCGGGTAACGACAACGAGCAATGACGTGGGATCAAGAAGGTCAGTGGCTCCTAAAGCGGCTTGGCTGCCAGAGGGTTTGCCTTTCCCTTTGCCTCCTGCTCCTTCCTTTACCACTGACGCTGCGAATGGGCGCTGCACTTGAGCGCTGCCTTTAAAATCAAAATTATCAAAGGCCCAAGCGGAGCGCGGGAGCTTCAAAGATTCCTTGATTCTAAGATTCAGAGGAAATTAACTGATATAAATCAATATGTTAATGTGCCTCCATATGAGAAAGCGGGGGCTTATACGTGAGTTCTGGGGGGCGTCTATGCGAGGCATAGGGGGCATGAAGCTGAGCGATCGGGGGATTATGTGAGTTCTCGGGGGCCCATGCGAACGGACCAAAGAACGACCAGGAAACCGCTGATTCCGCGTCAAAAACGGCGTCTTGCGGAATTAATATCGGTTTCACGGATCCTTCTATGTGAGTTTTCGGGGGCTTTGGAGGCGGTGACCGGTCTTTGTATGAGGAATTGGGGGGGGCGACCCTCCGCGCCAAATGGTTCCGGGAAGGAAAATTCGCTTGTGTTTATATGAGTGATTGGGGGTGTATCTGAAAAGATAGTAAAATCAACCATATACGTCCATGTTTATGTGAGCTGTGGGGGGTGTGGCAGCGGTGAGCTGAATATGAACGTCTTCCCGCATCCGCTCTCGCAAGATCTTTATATGAGTTTTTGGGGGGCTACGCTGCGACTCAGCTTGGCAGCGCGAGTCGCCGTCCTAGGCCGTATTTATCTTTATGTGAGCGATCGGGGGTGCGTTTATATGAGTAACCGGGGGGATATTCTCATTATGAGAAACAAGTGATATGCAACTCAC